>JAQGHP010000789.1 GCA_028288775.1 Phycisphaerales bacterium
CGAGTTCCTCCTCGGAGAGCACGGAACGGTCGGTCGGGTCGAACACGTTCAGGTACTTGGTGCCGCGGATCTGCAGGAGGAAATTCGTCTCGTGATCCATGTGGTAGGGCGTGACGGAGCCGGGCGAGGAGATGAAGATCGCGCCCGCCCGGCTGTGCATGCGGTGGGCCCGGCCCATCGGGTCAACGTACGGGGCAATGTCGTCGAGGCACTGGTTGAGCAGGTCGTTGTATTCCTTGTCCTGCTCGACGCGCTTGAGGACCATCCACGAGCGATTTTCCTCGATGCGGCGGATGGTCTCTTCGATCGACAGGCCGTTCTGCGGCGTAAGACGCGAGTCGATGCTGATGGGAATGTTCCCCGCATTGTATTCGACGAACGCCGGGGGCAATCGCCTGGAGAGCTCGATGAGCCGGGGGAGCGTGAAAAGCGGATGCTTCGCGACGTTGTGGCGGATGAGAAATGGTTGACGCAGGTAATTGGCGCGGAACGCCTGCGGCTCGATCTCGAGCATTTTTCCGCACGATGCTGCGTCCGGTGGCGCCGGGGGAGAAGGGGTAACAAACTTCTCTAAGGCTGCGGATTCCTTGACGGTCATGGCACGTCCTCCTGAACGAAAATAAACGGGTGAAATTCGGGGTTAGACTCCCGGCTGCCTTGCGACGCGATTGAGCCAGCGGAGCAGCGGCATGGTCGAGACCGCGAGGCCGCCGGGCGGCCTTCCGGTGGCGACCGCCACGCTTTGGATCGTGCGGCGGTGCGACCAGAGGCGGTTAATCAGGGCGTTGTCGGGGCGGGTACACGAGTCCATCCAGCGGATCTGCGGAAAGCAATGCACGCGGCGGATGTTCTCGATCTCCATCAGCGCGCCGGGGGAATACCTGGCGAATTCTTCCGCGAAGGCGGTCTTGAAGGAGAACGATCCGGCGCCGGCCATGAAGCCGATGCGCTGGGCGACGCATCGCCCGTCGAGGCGAATCGCAAGGGCCAGAAGCCTGGCGCGGGAGAACGCGCCGGCGATGACTTCGTTCAAGAATGCCCGGTCGGCATCGGTGCAGGCGAGCGCGGTGCCGAGTTTCCCCTTCCATCCCGCGGCTTCGAGTTCGAGGAATTGGGTGACCCATTCCACGACATCCCCGTCGGGCTCGAGCGGCGCGATGCTGACGTTTCCGGCGTCCCCGAGTCGCCGCAAGCGCCGGGCGTGGGCCCTGCGGCCTTCGCCGGAAAGGGCGCTGCGTAAATATGCTTCAGCATCTGTATCGCACCGCAGGAGCGCGCGGGTATGCGTGTCGGTAACGAAGCGAAGGCTCTGCCGCTCGAACAGGCAATCGACGAGCGCCTGGTGGAACGGGCCTTCCCCCGATACTTCGTCGAACTGCATCACCGCCCCGCCTTCCCGGTCGGTCCGCAGCCAATCGAACAGAGTGTCGAGGCATTTACCGGCGACGTCCGCCCGGAGAAGGGGGGTGCAAAGGAAGCAGTGCGAGTATTTCCACAGCCGGCAGATCGTCGTGCCCAGCCCCCTCAGCCGGCGGTATTGCAGGGGGATGACTCCGCAAAGCTCGGGCTCGCGGGAGGGGACGAGCGGGTCGGACGCGAGAAGCAGCAATGTCCGGAGGTCGCACCCGGCGCGCAAATGGCAGAGGGCAGGGAGCAGCATCCACGGCTCATAGAACACGTTGGGCTCGACGGCCTCGGCCGCGAGGCGTTCCCATTGCTCGGCCCACGGACGGAGCTCCGCCTCACTTCGGGCGACGACGACGGAAAGCAGACGGCCATCCGCCGGGGACACATCGTGGCCCGAGCGAGCGCCGCGATCCTTTGTGCGCGGAATCGACGAGGCGTCGGGAGGCAAGGCATTGCGGGTCGTTGGATTCATGAGAGGTCGTTAAATGGCCATGCACGATTCGCAAATTGTGGTGCAGGCTTTCAGCCTGCGTCAGCAGCCTGAAAGGCTGCACCACAAGCGCAAGCACGCACCGCTATTGGCTCTTTGCGAGGTGCTGATAGGAGCGAAGGCCGAGACGCGATCCCCTTCATTACGGCGTTTGCGCTCGGGCCGGATTGGAGTGCTGCTGCGCGCCGATGTCGGGGGCGACGCCCGCGGGCCGCGGGTGGCCGGAGTAATCGACCTTTACTTCGGTGATGGCCTCGCCGTGCCCGATGGCCGGGCTGCCGGCGCGGGGAACGTAAGGGCCGGTTGGGTCGAGCATCGGATCGGCATTCTGCGAGCGGGCGTCGGCTTGCGTGCGGGCGGCCCACTGCGCGAATGAGTACTCGCCCGTTTTTCCCGAATCGCCGGTCTCGACCGAGAATCGGCAGGAGCCGTGCGTGGTGAAGTAGAGGTTGCAATCACAATCGAGCCGGCCGGCGAGATCCTTGATGAACACGACCGGGCGCGTGCCCGAGGTTGTGACAATGTTGTTCTTGAAGACGACCTGGCGGGAGGGCGTGCCCCGGCTGTTGGTGACGACCCACAGTCCGGCCTGGGACTCGCGGGCGACGTCAATGAGGGTGTTGTTCTCGAACCGTATATCGTCGCCGGAGTAGGTGCCGAGGCCGGCCGCACCGGTCTCGGTCACGATGTTGTTGCGGGTGACGCAGTGGACGGCTTCGTACTTCGCGCCGTCGCGCATGAACTGCTCGTCCGTATCCTGGCCGAGGAGAATGCCGCCGAACTTTCCCGTCCGTTCAACCCGGCAGCACTCGACGACGCCGTCCTTCGCGCCGCCCTTGAGGTAGAGGCCGTTGGTCGTGGTGTCGTGGACGTGGCATCGGCGGATCGTTACGCCCAGCGAGCCGACCGAGTCGATCCCCTCGGCGTTCGAAGGGTCGCGCACGCCCGAGGGGCCGATGTCGCAGTCTTCGATGAGCAGGCGGTCGGCGTTTACGGTCTTGATGCAATCGGCCCCCGTGTCGCGGACGCGGCAGCCGCGAATTTGAACGCCCGTTGTGGAGTTGGAATCACCCACGGCGTCAACTTTTACGCCGTAATGCGCCCCGCCGACGATTTCGAGATTCACCAGCGCGACCTTGTCGGCCGCGACGCAGACGATGAAGGGTAGGCCTTCTTCGTTCGAGCTGGATCCAACGAGCACGGCCGTTTCCTTTGGGAACGAACCCACCGACACGCCCGCCTTGTTGATCCACAGAAAGTGCGTAATCGCGTAGCGGCCCCCGTGGAGCAATATCGTGTCGCCGGGGGCGGCGAGCGAGACCGCCTGCGCCGGGGTCGCAACAGGTTGCTCCGCGGAGCCGGCGTGGTTGTCGTCCCCGGCGGGCGAAACGTAGATCGTGGCGGCGCGCGACGGGTCAGACAAAGCGCCCATCAGCAACACGACGAAAAGCAGAGCGATACACGAACTGCGAATTGAAAACATAGGGGACTCTGGGATGCGAATTGATGATCCGATGAAGCAACGATGGAAAGGTGATGCGCGGGAGAACCGGGCCAAGTCCGGACTTCACTTTCCGTCGCGATGGGACCGCCGGCTCAGCATCCGTTTGATGCGAAGCCGCAGATAATCAGGATCGAAGCCTGCGATCCGCGCCCGGACCGCCAGGCGGCTCAGGTGCCCGTTGCCCGCGTCCACGCGCCGGATATGGAACGGGTCCGCCCCCCGGCGATTTGCTCCGCCGAATGCGGATGCCACGGCGTAGTAGCCGGCGTCGCGTGCGGCGGCCACCGCGTCGGGGGGCACGTCCGCGGGCTGACCCCAGGGAAAGGAGAACGCCCGTGGGCGTCGGCCCAGTTCACGATTGAGGGCCGTCAGTGAATCACCGATCTGTTGACGCATGGTTTGGTCATCGGCGGTTCCAAGGTTCGTGTGGTCGGTGGTGTGCGATCCGATTTCGAATCCCGCGGTTTGCATCAGCGCGAGGTCGGGCCAGGTGAGGTTCGGGCGCGGGGCGCGAGCGCCGTCGCGCTGGTCGTGCGGAAACGGTCGGCGGGTGCCGATGAAGCCGGTGGCGACGAAGAACGTCGCCGGGACGCCCGCCGCCAGCAGCGGGCTGACGGCCTGCGTGAGGTTGTCGCGGTAGCCGTCGTCGAAGGTGACGGCGATCGATCGGCGGCGCATCGCTTTGCCGCCGTGCAGTCGCCGAGAGAGTTCGGCCAGGCTGATGCATTCGTAGCGGCGCTTCAGGTGCTCCAGGTCGCGGCGGAAATCTGCCGTCGGCTTGCTGAGCCGGTCGCAATCTCCGACGCGATGGTAATAGACGACGACTGCCCGGGAGCGGCCGATCAGCGACAACCATGCGTCGCGCAGCGGGACATAGCCGCAGTAAAGAAAGGCGAAAAATACCGCGTCTTTCGCGGCGTCAACCCACGTGCGGCCTCGCGGGCGCGGACCGGCCGGGGAGTCTTCCACGAAGCGTTCGGTGCGCTGCGCTACTGCCGCTTCGTGTTGAAAATGGAATCCGTTGGGAGTCATGGGCGCAAAATATTCGTGAGGAAGGTGGACGGCGCGTTAGACGCAGATCTGCGGCAGTGTCAGTGCCATCTTGAGCCAACGGGGGCTGCGGTTCATCTCGACTCCGGTGCGGCGGACGTCGTACCTGTCCCGCCCAGTGTCATGGTTGATGCCGCCGTAGGCGCTGAATGCGAGTTCCACTCCCTGTTCCGCGAGGCACGCGTGGGTGTGGGCGTCGTAGGTGAAAGGTTTGCCGCTGGGGTAGCTCAGCCAGCGCATGGGGAGCCCCATCTCCTCGCGGATGCGACCCGCGCACCCGGCGATCTCTTCTCGCTGCCGATGGGGCGGAAGGTTGGCCAGAATCGGATGGCTGACCGTATGCCCGCCGACGCCCATTCCCGATCGGCTCATCTCCCGAAGCATGTCCCATGTCATCCACGTTCGGTCGGCCTCGTCCCCCCTATGGCGGCCGCTGCCTGTCGCTTCTGCCAGGTGATGCAGATACGGAATGGTGGCGTCGCCCGGAAGCGATTTATAAATGGCGAGTAGTGCGCCGATCGCCCGGTGGCAGTCGGGGCGATCGAAAACGATTCGTTCCCTGACCCACTCCGATTGCGGGATTTCATTGCGCCGGCTGGAGCGCACCATCCACGCGATCTCGTCCCACCAGGAGAGGCCGCGACGGTCGAGGAACCCCGTCGTCACAAAAAAGAGGGATCGGACGCCGTGCGACTGAAGGATGGGGAACGCCGTCTCGAAGTTATCGCGGTAGCCGTCGTCGAAGGTAATGAGCACGTGCCGCCCGCGCCGGCGGCCCGCGACCAGAGGCAGATCGCCCGGGGTAATGACGTCGGCGTGGCGCTTGAGCAGCTTGATTTGCGAGTCGAAGTCATCGGGGGTCGCACTCCATAGCTCGCGATCGAAGCACGAGCGCGACCCGTCGCCGATGCGGTGGTAGGCCAGCACGAGCAGGCCGTGCCAGGCCCCCATCGCGCGAAGGGCGGCTCCCATCCCGCTTCCCTCGAGCAATCCGGCGGCGAGGTCGGTGCGGGAGATGAACGGGCGTTTCTCCGCCGCCGCGGGGGCGGCGGCGGGCGGCGCGGGCGAAGGGTTCGGGGGCGCGAAAGAACGGCGGACGGCGCGGCCGGCAAGCCGAATCCCACGCAAGGCAAATTGTTTGGGCGTACGTCGCGTTGCGACGAGTCGGCACAGAGGGCGGTGGCGCGTCGCGAGGCGGTGTTTGTACGAGGATTCGCCGTCCGCCTTGAGAAAGTCGAATTGCTCAATCCCGCGTTCGGCCAGGCGCTCCATGAGCAGCAGGAATGCGACGATCCCCGGACTGGCAATGGGGCATGCGCCGCCGGCGCGAGCGGCTTCCGGGCCGTCGAGCAGCACGCCGGACTGATAGAAATCGAACTTTTTGCCGGTCACAAACCCATAGATCACCGCGAGTGACTCGCCGCCAACCGTCAGACGGCCGAGCACGACGCGGCCATGGGGAACCCCTTCGAACACCAGCGCACGGTGGAATTCAGTGAACCGGGGGGCCGCGAAACAGCCGGGCTTACCGGCTTGCATCCATCGTCTTTGATGGAGCTGGATCAATTGTTCGAAATACTCGGCCGTCTCGTCGGCGGTGGTTGCTAATTCCATCATTGCAGCCGCACGTTGCGCTCCGCGGAGCAGCCGGCGGGAATGCTGGCGGCTGTTGGCCGACAGGCGGGCGAGGTAGGCGTCGAGCCCGCCGGAAATGTCCGCGATCGCGCAAGCGCCGCGCTGCTCGATGGTCGTGCGGCAATCGTGCCCCAAGTCTTGCGCCCAGTGAAGCAGTGGAGAGTTTGCACAGACGTCGCGCAGGTCCAGCTCCTCCCAACGGAGAGCGTCGGAATCGAGCACGTCACGGATCGCATCGAGGCACGATGTCTGTTCTCCCGGGGCATGCAACAGGTCGAGGGTTTCGGGGCACGTTTCTTCAAATTCGGCTTCCCCAGTGGAGAGGAATGCCAGCCGCCTCCACGTTACGGGCCCGCTTTTCACGATGCCTTCGTAAAGCGGTAGCACGCCGATGAGGGCGTTTGCCCTTCGCACGGCGATGATCCGCAGCCCGCGCCCCTGGTCGCCATAGGCCGTGCCGTACACGCGCCACCACTCGCGCAGCCAACTGAAGCGCAGCGGGGCGGACGCGGCGGGGCTCCGTGCGAAAAGCTCCTCCCACTCGGGCTCCAGAAGGTCCCACTCGCGCTCGTCGCGGATGATGCGGACGATCGGAACGGACTCAGTGGTGATGGAAAGCCGGGCCTGCGTAACGGACGTCATGAAAGGATCCCCCGAGATCAGCATGGAACGTATCTTAGTGCGGGCAGCGGCACTCAGGCGGCGATTTCAGGTGGCGCGGTGTCCTGCAGTTGCATGCGCCGTCGCGCGACAATGTGGTAGCGCAGGGCGTAGGCCGTGAGCAGGAGATAGGTGAGGCCAAAGACGCCGCCGTAGAGGATTAGCTGAAGCCACGACTCGGGCGGCCGCCGATTGACGACGAGTACGAGCCCGACGGAAGGGGGCACCGCCGCCGACAATACGGGCACGACTACCTTTTTCGCGTACTCCCGCAACGGCACGCCGACCAGCCGCGAGGCGTAGACGAACTGAAAGATCCCCCGGCAGAACATTCCCGGCACCACGAATCCCACGCACACGCCGACGAGCCCCCAGTGCCCGACCAGCAGCAGCGCGAGGCAGACGGAAAGGAAGATGTCCAGCAGATTGATTTGCCCCAGCATTCGGTGGCGGTATTGCCCGAGGATTACGCTGTAGGCGACCCACTGCGACATGGGTAGCGCTTCGCCGATGGAAAGGATGACCAGTAGTTTCCACGCGTGCTCGAGGGACGGGCCGACCCAAAGCCCGATCAGTGTCTTCCCGAGCACGATGAAAGCCACGACGCACATGACCGTCAGCGCCAGGCAGAACTTGCTCCCTTCGAGAAAGAGCGTGCGCTGGTGCGCGTGATTCTCTTCGGCGTGATTCGCGATGGCCATCGGCGTCAACACGCCGGTGGAGGCGATGAGGAAATCGCGGCCGTACCCCACCAGCCGCCCGGCGATGTTGTAGGGAGTGACCAAACCGACCCCGAGCCGCGAGCCGACGATCATCGGCGGGGCCTCACCCCCCACGATGTCCGCGGTCGCAAGCATCAAGTTCCAGAAGCCCATCCCCGCCAGCCCGCGGGCGGCGACCTTGGTCATGTGGCGGAGGCTGATGCGGAGCGTGCGGTCGAGCCTGATGGCGACGGCGGCCTTGATTGACTGCATGCCGGCCAGGGAAAGAAGCTGGATCACCCCCAGCGCAACAAGACCTCCGCCGCGTCCGACCCACCAGAATATCAGCCCCACGCGGAGCAACGTGCCGGAGATGTCGACAATGTTGATGAGGTCGAAGCGCTGCATGGCCCAGAGCATCGCGTCGAACATGTTGAGCGGAAGCCACAGCAGAAGGTTGAGGCCCACAAGCAGCAGCGCGATGCGCGCATCCGCGGCGTACGCGGGCGGGATGTCATAAAGCCGGAAGAACACGAGCATGATTCCAATGGTTGCCAGCAGCGCCAGCACACCGCATAGGCCCAGGATGAGCATGGCCGTGTTGACGGTGGCGTTGAACCCGTCCACGTCGTTGCGCGTTTTGTGGAAGGCGATCTGCCGGCCCACC
>JAQGHP010000007.1 GCA_028288775.1 Phycisphaerales bacterium
GCGAGGGAATGCCAGTGGTTGGGGGTGGCGATGGAGACGACGTCCACGGATTTGTCGTCGAAGATCCGCCGCAGGTCCTGGACGAATTTGGGCTTCCCCTCGAACCCCTCGGCGAAGGCCCGCCCCACCTTCTCGTCGGCGTCACAGATATGGCTCACGACACAATCCCCCCGTGCCGCGTACGCCTTGGCATGCTCGCGCCCGCGCCCGTTCACGCCGATGACGGCCACGCTCAGCCGCTCACTCGGCCCGCTCCGCGGCGGCGGAGTGTCCTCCGCGAGCACCGCGCGCGAAGGGAGGGCGATGGCCGCCGCGGCCAGGAGACTTTCCTGCATGAACAGCCGACGACTGAGGTGTTTCATGTCCTTCTCCGTTTGCGAATGCCTGGTCCTGAGCCCAATGTGTTTACCGCGCCGGGGCCAAGGCGTGACAAATGGAACGAGTCCGGCGGCGTGCCTTCAAATTCTCCCGGCCGTCTTTTCTCCTTCCCCTCCTCCGGTAATCCGGGGGAGGGTTAGGGAGGGGGTTTGACGAGGGGATGTCCGTAAGTTGACGGAAATGCATTGTGTGTTGTTAGACTGGTTCAGGGTAGCGATCCCATATTTGCGGGTTAAACAACGAGGCGCATCCGATGGGAATTCAGCCCATTGACCCGAAGCTCGTTCGATCCGTGGGCGACCCGTTTATCACGGGTGACGTGGACGAGCAGGTATTCGAGCGGCTTTGCGAACTGACGCAGGATCCGCCGCAATTCATTTGGCCAGCGCACGGCGGCATTACCCGCTGCAAACACTGCCGCTTCACGGGAGGCGGCGACACCAAGTACAACCGGCTGGGTTCTGGCGGCGGTTCGCAGAAGTCGTATACGGTGTACGCCGTCACACAGGGCGTTCTGTGGGTTCCGGGTGAAGGATTTCTGTGGCGCTGCGCCCGCACCATCACCCATGCAATCGACGCCCACGGTTATTGCCCGCCGCACGAATTCTGCGAGGCGGTGCTCCGGTGTCCGCCGATGCGTTCGATGGAATATCTTAAGGCCGTCCTGGCCAATGGTGGCCGGGAACTTCACTTTGGCAACGACGGCGCGTAGCCTTGTCCCGTCTTCCGAACCACGTCCCACGCAGGAGCACCATCATGCGAACCTTCCCGCGCCTCGCGCTCGCGGCAACGCTTCTCGTTCCTGTCATCGCACGCGCCCAGGAAAAACCCTTCCCCACCTTCCGCATGGAGCAGATCGACCGCACGCTCAAGATCGGCTACGGCGTACTCCTTGTGGACCTCAATGGCGATTCCAAGCCCGACATCGTCGTCGCCGACAAGGACCGGGTCATCTGGTTCGAGAACCCCACGTGGCAGATGCACACCATCCTTGCGGGGCAGACGCTGCCGGACAATGTGTGCCTCGACGCCATCGACATCGATGGAGACAACAAGCCCGATCTCGTCCTGGGCGCGGGGTGGAAGGGGTATGACACGAAGAGTGAAGGCACCGTGCAGTGGCTTGGGCGGGGGAAGGATGTGAATGAGCCGTGGACGCTGCACCCGATCGGCAGGGAAGTGGACATTCACCGCATTCATGTCGCGGACGTGGACGGGTCAGGGAAGCCGCGGATCATCGTCGCGCCGCTGTTGGGGAAGGGGGCGTCGGCGGCGAATAACTGGACGGACGCCTCCCCGCGATTGCTGGAATTTGCCGTGCCCAAGGACCTGATCAATGGGCCGTGGGAGGGGAAGATCATTACCGATCAACTGCACGTCATGCACAACTTCACGCCGGTACACTGGCCCGGCGAAAAGGAGATCAGCCTGCTCGTTGCCAGCTACGAGGGCGTGCATCGCTTCACGCGAAAGCCGGACGGCTCGTGGGCCGGCACGCTCGTGTGCGCGGGAGATCAGAGCAAGCCGCAAGAGAGCCGCGGGTGCAGCGAGGTGAAGCTGGGCCACGGCCCCGGCGGCCAGCCGCTCATCGCGACGATCGAGCCGTGGCATGGGAACCAGGTGGTCGTCTACACGCCCCCGGCCACGCCCGACTCCGCCGCCCCGGCCGGCAAGCCGGCGCTCTGGGACCGCCACGTCCTCGACGACACCCTCAAAGGCGGTCACGGCATCTGGTGCGCCGACCCCGACGGCGACGGCGTCGATGAAATCATCGCCTGCTCCCGCGAGCCGCTGGACGCCAACACCGGCCCCGGCATCAACATCTACCGCCTCGCCCCCGCCACGCCGGGCGACACCCAAATGAAGTGGGAAAAGCACGTGCTGGACAATAAGGGCGTCGCCGCGGAGGACATGGCCGCGATGGATTTGAATGGCGACGGGAGGATTGACATCGTCGCCGTGGGAAGGGCGACGCATAATGTGCGGATTTATTGGAATGAGGGGGAGGGGAAGAAGTGAGGGGCCGGCGCGGGACGAGATTGCGGGGTTGAGAAACAATCCATGAGACAGGAAGGATATGAGCAATGATTCGCTGGGCGGGTCAGTGGCGGGCGTTCGAGCGTGATGAAGGATATTTCCTTCGGGAACTCCAGTGGGAAATCGAACTGAACTCATCGCACCCGCTGCACGGCAAGGAGTGTCGAATCGCCGGATGGATCCCCGGCTACGATCACT
This sequence comes from Phycisphaerales bacterium, assembly GCA_028288775.1. Classification (GTDB taxonomy): domain Bacteria; phylum Planctomycetota; class Phycisphaerae; order Tepidisphaerales; family Tepidisphaeraceae; genus RYN-428. The sequence continues at coordinate 2,614 of JAQGHP010000007.1, forward strand.
TCATATTGTTCCTCGAAGGCGACGGGCGATACGTCTATGTCCTGCTAATCTGGCGGCGGGACGAGGATAACTTTCTCCCGTACTGCAAGTTTCTTGACGACACCGACGCTGTGAGCAGATTTGTGGACAAGTGGACCGAAGCCACATGAGCAGGGGCGTTCACCCTACTGATGTTGTCAATAGTTTAGCCGAGGAGGGGGAAATCTATGGGAACTGAGATGACCGCCTTCATCGAATACGACAGGACTCCGAACCGATGGCGGGAGTTTTATCCTGATCCGAACGTCGAACTACCGCCACCGTTCGCTGACATTTCCGGTGAGCCGTACAGCTTGACGGAGAAGGGCGGTATCTACACCGGCTCCAAGGACTACTTGTTCTTCGGGGCTATCGCTGGTGTCCGCAACGAAACGGGGATCCCGCCCTTGTTCCGGCCCCGTGGCCTGCCTCCTAACCTGAGCCCCCAAGTGCGACGGTTCGTTCAGGAGTTCGGCCTGCCATACGAGTTGGGCGATCACAACGATAGTTGGCTCAGGTTGAGCGAGATCAACGCCGCCCTCGACCACCAGCGGGTAGACCGGAATCTGCTCTCCTTTGAGACACACACAATCTTGGCGATCATGGAGAATCTGGCTTTACGGCTTGGCGACGACCGGGTGCGACTCGTCTTCGGCTTCGACTCGTGATGCAGTGGGCGGCTCGCACATCCTGATGTTGTCAACAGTTTTAGTCTGGGACGGAGAAAACCCATGTGGGCAATTCTCTCAGATCACGGCCACGCTGACGGCTTTACCGATCACGGTCCGGCATACGCACCCATGCGCCAGCTTGTTGCGTCCGTGTCGAAGAGACTTTATGCGGATGCCCTGCACGCCTTCAATTCATTGACAACCTTTTGCATAACCTCGGCAGCCAACTACACCGAGAGTGACGGTCACGATGAGGTCGTGATTCGGTACAGCCCCGAAATGGGCCTATTCTGCGTGGAATATGCTGAATGGGTCTCACCAACCAGTAATCCGACGCATCGAATCGCAGCCAGACGATCATCAATCGCCCAATCGGATGTGCTCGGAGTTGTTGACCTATATGTGCTACGGCTTCAGATTACGATCCGACAGAAGAAATCGTAACGAATGCTCCAAGCGGAATATTTGTACCGGGTGGTGGTCACATCCTGATGTTGTGTCCTCCGGCCATTGCGAACGCCCCACAGGGCCGTTGATTCATGGCGCGGTTTCGTTCCCTCGGTCAGGGTGTTCTCAGGAGTTTACATCGCCCGGCCCGGCCGGTGCCTACGGAGCGGCGTCCACCCGCTCCAAATCCGCCACCAGCGGGTGATGCGGCGAACCAATCCCGTCCAACACCCGGCAGCTTGTGCAGCGCCAGGCGTTGTTCATCAGGACATGGTCGATGCGCACCGCAGCGCCTTGGCCGAAATAGGTGTGGCCGAAGCCGGAGCCTGCCGTGCTGAAGGCATCCGTGAATTGTGACCAGTAGCCGCGGTAGATGACGCCCTCGGCGGGGGTGTTGAAGTCGCCGGCGAGGAGGACGGCGCCTCCCGTGTTGGCGGCGGCGTCGCTTAATAGCTGCGATTGCCAGGACCGGACGGCGATGTGCTGGCCGAGCTCTTCCTCGGCGGTCGGCTTGCCCTGGATGATCTTGTCGAAGGGGTTGTGCGGCGAGGCGAGGTGGAGGTTGAAGAGGCTCAGCGCGCCGCTGGGGGCGGCGATCGCGTAACGCGCCGCCGACCCGCCCGTCCCGCCTTCGTCCAGGCCGGCGTAGTTGTGGGCCAGAATAATGGGATAGCGGCTGGCGATGAGCAGCTCCCCATCCCGGCGGACGTACCATTTGCCGCCTTGCAGCGGCGGCGGCTCGCGGTTCCACCACCATTCCTGCAAGACGACGATGTCGGGCGCGGCGTCGGAGACCATTCGGACCAAAGCATCATCCTTCACGGCGTGCCCATGTAGGTTGCAGGTGAGCAGCCGCAGGTGCGGGCCGGCTCCCCCGCCGCCATGTATCAAGACCCGCCAGGGGATGCATAGGTCCATGACCAGGAAGAACGCCACGCTCGCCGCGAGGGCCAATACGCCCAGCATCCTTCGTCGCAGGACCAGGGCCGCGGGGACCAGCACCGCCAGCGGCAGGGCCGTGACCCACACGGGCCCGAAGAGGATGAGCGTTCCCAGCCACCAGCGGTCGCCCGCCCAGCGCATCGCGGCCCAGAAGGCGATCAGGACGAGCAGATAGGTCCAGGAAACGCGGGCCACCGCCGTCGCGAGTCGGCGGCGGACGCTTCGGGGCGGGGGCGACGGTTCCTGCTGGGCGGGAGGAGCTTGCCGCGTTCGTTGCCACAATTGCCATTTCGACGACATCGGTCGCCAGCATGCCGTGATCGGCCCGGCCGGGCAAGCCCGGAGCACCCCGCGCAGGAATTGCCGTCCGATAATTTCCGCCTGCTTCATACACGGCACATAGTTTTCTTGTAATTTTTGCCAATCCCCATTGCTACCGAGGTCGCTGCGCGCATTATGGGCGGCGGGAACGACCGGGCACTGCGGGGAGATGAGTTTTGTCTCCGAAAAGGAGGCTTCGCCGTGGACCGAGTAGAAGAAATCGTCGACGAATTGATGGAAGCATACCAATCGCAGCGCGTGCGCCTTTGGCTCGCCAATTTCGCGGATTTGCGCGATATGGACGACTTCGGCCAGTGGAGTGGCCTCGTGCGCCTCGCCGCCGAGGCCCACGTGAAGCAATGGCGTCCCGAGCGCGACACGCTCGTCGAGCGCCTGCGCGACCGCTCCCCCGACACGGATGAATTCGGCTTCGATTCGGCGCTCGAGGAGCTGCTGCCGCTGGCGCAATCGTCCTTCGCCAGCGAGCTCGCCTCCCGCCGGGTGCCGCGCGACGTGGTACAAAAGGCCAGCGGCTTGTTCTCGATCCACCCGCCGCTGCAGCAATGGCGGATGGACTAAAAGGGTACGGGGAAGGAGAAATTGCTCCTTCCCGGCCGCGGCGGGCGCAAGTTCGTCGCGGAGGCGGGTTCACATCGCGCATCGTGAAATGGTTGTCTCGCGCTGAGTCTAGCTGACGCTTGCGGACTAACAAATCATGCAGGGCGGGAGTGCCCGCGCGCCGTCCCCCCCTCTCGCAAGGCAAACGGTGGGCGGTTACGCCCGGCCTATACCGCTTCGTCGCAGGCACACGCCGGACATGGGGTCCGGTCATTCCCTCAACTCGATTCAAGTTTGGCTTTCCACGTCGCCGAGTGTCATCCACCAGAGTCGGACGGCAGTCCGTTTCGAGTTCCCGCCAAGGCAGACGCGCAATGACCTTGCGGGGGGGGGGTGCTTTTTGGTGAAAACTAGGAATCAAAACGAGACCTGCATGGGAAAGGATGGGCGACTTGCGTAATCTTCCTCTCATTTTCTTCACTCTCTGTCTGTCGGCTTTGGGCCCTGCCTGGGGGCGCGCGCAGACTCTCCCGGCCCGCCAGGCGGACACGCCGACCGAGGCGCGCCAGGCCGCGTTCTATCGCAAGAGCCTGATCGACGGCTACGAAACCATTGGGTCGCGCGACCCGAAGTGGGACGCGGACGCCCGCAGGGTGCTGCAACTGGTGGTAGAGCGCGAGACTCTGGCCTGGTCCGATCCGGATCTTAACTGGCAGATCATGGTCATCGGCGATAACGCAGCCCGCGCCGGTTGTGACGATCCCGCCGTCCTCTACTATCTCCTCCGCGTGCACATGAGCCTCGAGACCGGAGTTTGGCGGCCGGTGGTGGACAGGCTTTACTCGAAGCTATTTACTTGCAAGTACCCGCCGTTCCTGAAGGTTTTTGGATGCGTCCGCTTGATGGAATTCACCAAAGATCTGCCACAACCGGACCCAATGCATCGACTATTGGACTGCGTCTATGAGAATCTGCCCGGGATGCTCGCCGAGCCGGATTACCCGCAGACCGTTACCGCCCAGGTATGCAGCGACCTCACCTCGTTCCTGGCCAAACTGGATGGCAACCGCAAGCCGATCATCGACATACTGCACGGAATCATGGTCAAGGCGCAGCCCAATTCGCCGATCCCGGATCTTTATTTGGGCCTGGCCTATTGGAGATATTCATGGGACATCCCCGGCGTCGGCGAGCCCGAAACCGAAGGCAGCAAGCGCAGCACGCGCCATCGAATCGCCCGGGAGGCGCTAAGCCGTGCGCTAGCCAAGGACCCGCATTTGGCCTATGCCTCGGCTACGATGATCGGCGTCATGGTCGACGGAGGCTCGACCGGGCCGGATATTGAAAAATACTTTCAACGTGCGATTGACGATGATCCGGATTGCTACAACGCCTATCAGTTCAAGATGGGCAGCCTGAACACCGGCGGGCCTGCCGCCGAGGCCAGGCTGTTGAAGTTCGGCCACGACTGCCTGGCCACCAAGCGTTGGAAGTCGCGCATCCCGTTTCTGCTGCTGCGGGCGCATCGAAGCATTGCCGGCGGCAATGGGCTGGCCGACTTTTACAAGGCCACACCCGAGGCCTGGAATGATGTACAGGCATTGTACGAAGGGTACTTTGCCTATAAGCCGAAGGCGATCACCGAGCGCATCGACTACGCCACCAAAGCGCTGGAGGTCGGCCGGCCGGAAATCGCCCGGAAGCAAATCGAGGATTTGAAAGCGCTCGCCGCCGATCCGGTTCTTAGGATCATTATTGCCGAACAGGAAAAACCAGTCGTCGCCGCTTTGAAAAACCAGTAATACCCTCGACAGGATTCGAACCTGTGACCTGCGGTTTATTGAGGGTGCCCCCGGCTGGGGCGCCCAAGGAAACCGCCGCTCTATCCAACTGAGCTACGAG
>JAQGHP010000017.1 GCA_028288775.1 Phycisphaerales bacterium
GTCGAAATCAAGCACATCGGTGTGCCAATCGAACGCAACGCCAGGGCATTCAACGTTTACGGTATAGTGCCCTTGCTTCGAGACCAGCGAGAACACTTTAAGATGTCGAACCTTTCCAGAAAGGCCATGCTTCTTCAGGCATTCCACCGTGTCTGTCAGCTTGGCTGATCCCTTCTCGGAAGTGACTTGGACTGCCAAGGCCTGCCCCTTGTCGATCAGGTCGATACACGGATAATTCGCCTTTTCCCTATTCGTGCTGACGAGTTTCCAGCCGTGAATCGCGTTCAGCAGCCCCTCTACAAAGAGTTCCGCATGAACGTTCGCATCGTTAAGGTTTAGAGTTCCTGCTGGTTGTAGGTAGAATTGCAGCACCGCCAGCCCTTTGCGGATGTCCTCCAATAAGGATTCTCGTTCGAGCATTGCGGTTCCACTCAGTTGAACTTGGGCGCCGATGCTACGATATCGTCGACGAAATGGTAAGCTCCTGCGTAGGGGGCAGGTAAATCCGTGAGCAGAAAACCGGGACGACTCTGAATTACTCACCTCAATTCAGAGTCGTCCCGTTTTCAAATTCCACGCGACCCCCGCCGGGGGTTGAAGGCGGGGTTTGGGGGAACGATCATTCCTCGGATTTATGCCCGGCCGCGTTTCCCGGTCCGCCGTTGGGCGGTTGATGCCCCGCTTTCCGGTCAAAAAGGGGTGGAGGTGAAGGGTGGGACAGATTTGCGCACCACAATGCTCCAAATGTACACACACCCCCCCGGTGGTGCGCGGTGAAGGTGCGGGATAGTAACTGTTGAAATGCCCGGTCGATCCCCCGTTCGCAGCGCCGAGATTTTTTTTCCTATGGTTGCGGCGGGATTTTGCTATCATCCGGCGGGAGGGCTGTGGATGACAAGTCGATCGCGGTTGAAACGTGGGGGGATCGCGACGGTTCCCATCTTTACGCTGCTTGCCGGATTGCCAATCGGCGCACCGAGTGCGCGCGGGGCCGTGGATAATTGGACCGGCGCAGTCAACACCCAATGGAACAACGCCGGGAACTGGAGCGCCGGGATCCCCAATAGCCCTTCGACCAGCGTGTCGATCACCGACCCCACGAATAATTCGGTCCTCATTGCCGGGGGCATTACCGCGATCATTCCCACCATCGGCGGGCAGTCCGCGCTCACGCTGGGCGCATCCGACTCGTTGAGCATCGGCAATAACGTGGGCCTTACGATCGCCACCGGCTCCACCATAAACAACGCCGGAACCATCCTTCTGAATTCGACCGGCAGCTTTACGGACATTCTCCTAAGCGGATCGAACAGCACCGTCACCTTCACCGGCGGCGGGTCGATCACGATGTCCAACCAGACCAACAACTACATTTACAGCACCGTCGGGGCGACCCTTATCAACGACACGAGCAATACCATTCAAGGGGCCGGGGGGATCGGGCTGGGTTCGTTTAATTCCTTCGCCTTCAACAACAAGGGCACGGTCAACGCCAATGTCTTCAACGCGCTGGCCGTCTCCCCTTCCCAACCGGTGATCAACACCGGCCTCCTCGAAGCGACCGCGGGCGGCAAGCTGAATTTACAGTCCGCCGTCACCAACACCGGCGGCACCATCCTCGCAGCCGGCGCCAACTCGACCGTCAACCTCTCGGGCACCTCGATCACCGGCGGCACGTTCACCACGACGGCCGGCGGCGCGATAAACACCAGCTTCAACACGCTCATCGACGTGGCGATCAGCCCCGGCAGCACGCTCACCATCCCCAGCTCCTCATCCGCTACGCTCCAGGGCACGATCGCAAACAGTGGAACGATCGCGGTTGGCTCAACCGGGGGATTCGGTACCGACCTTCTCATCGGGGCCGGCACCGTAACCCACACCGGCGGCGGGTCGATCACGATGTCCAACCGAACCGACAACGCGATTTACAGCACCGCCGGGGGAACTCTGGTCAACGATACCAATAACACGATCCAGGGGGCCGGGAGTATCGGCCTCGGCAACGCTTTCACGCTCATCAACAAGGGCACGGTCAACGCCAAAGTCTCCAACCCGCTAACCGTCAACCCTACCCGACCGGTGATCAGCACCGGCCTGCTCGAAGCTTCCGCGGGCGGCAGGCTGAAATTGTCGTCCCCTGTCACGAACACCGGCGGCACCATCTTCGCAACGGGCGCCAATTCCGTCGTGAGCCTTTCCGGCAGCACCATCACCGGCGGAACACTCGCCACGAACCTCGCGGGAACGATCGACGCGAGCAACGGCACGCTGGTCGGGGTGACCATCAATTCCGGCAGCGTCGTCACGGTCGCGAGCAACGCCCCCGCCACACTACAAGGCACGATCTCGAACGCCGGAACGATTGCGCTCGGCACGTCGTCGGGATTCGGCAGCGAGCTTCTTATCGGCCCCGGCACCGTCACCCACACGGGCGGCGGATCTATCACGATGGCCAACCAGACCGGTAACTACGTTCACAGCAACAGCGGGGGAATACTGGTCAACGACACCGGCAATACCATTCAAGGCGCGGGGACTATCGGTCTGGGTCCGAATGATTCCTTTACCTTTAACAACAAGGGCACGGTCAACGCCAATGTGTCCAACGCGCTGGCCGTCGATCCTGCCGCACCGGTGATCAACACCGGACTGCTCGAAGCCACGGCGGGCGGGACGCTGAATTTAGAGACCGCCGTCACGAACACCGGCGGCACCATCTACGCAACCGGCGCTAACTCCATCGTGACCCTCTCCGGCATCACGGTCACCGGCGGTACGTTGTCCGCGGCACAGGGCGGCATCATCTCGGGAAACTACGGCACCCTGAACGCAGTGACCATCAGCCCCGGCACCACCGTTTCCGTAGGTTCCTCCGCCATGACGCTCGCGGGCGTCATCTCCAACGGCGGCACGATCTCGCTCACGGGAAGCTCCCCGGCCCTGACCTTTGACTCCGATACCGTTACTCACACCGGCGGCGGATCGATTGCAATGTCCAGCCAAGCCGGGGGTGCGATTTACAGCACCGCCGGCGGAACATTCATCAACGATACGAATAACACCATACAAGGCCCCGGCAGTATCGGCCTCGCCTACAGTTTCAAGTTCAACAACATGGGAACGGTCAACGCCAATTCCTCCAACGGGCTAACCATCAACATCCGCCAGGCAGTGACCAACACCGGATTGCTCGAAGCAACCGCGGGGGGAACGCTCAATTTGCAGACCCCCGTCATAAATACCGGCGGCACGATTCTCGCCACCGGCGCAAATTCGCTCGTCAATCTGTCCGGCAGCACGATCACGGATGGGACATTGACCACGAGTCTGGGCGGCAGGATCACTACGGGCTACAGCACGCTCGGCGGCATCACCATTAGCCCCGGAAGCAACGTCTTAATAGATAGCAGCGCGACGGCCACACTTTCCGGCACCGTCACCAACAACGGCGCGATCACTCTCTCGACCTTCAACAGCGCTATCCAGATATCCAACAACCTTACCTTTGCCGGTTCGGGCTCAGTCACGATGGCCGGCGGCAATGCGATCATCTACGGCCAGAGCGTTTCACATTTAACCAACGGCGCGAATCACACGATTCAAGGGAGCGGCCAGATCGGCGACGGACAAATGTCGGTGGTGAACAACGGAACCTTCCTCGCCAACCAGACCAGCTCACTCACCGTCCAATCGGATTTCTCGGGAGCCACCAACAACGGGACTTTCCAGGCCAACAGCGGCAGCACGCTGTACGTGAACGGCACCCTGACTAACTACAGCAACGCAACCCACGTGCTGACCGGCGGGGCCTATAACTGCTTTTCGGGGGCCATCAACCTGTCCCAAGCCCAGACGATTTCCGGAAATGTCATTGCCACAAATTCCGCGACCATCGTCCTGGACGGCCCCACCGCAATGATCGGCGACAGGACCGGGACCAACATGCTCCGGGGATTCCTCGCCACGAACACGGCAGCCGGAAGCTTCACGATCCAGAACGCCGCGAGCCTGACCTCCGCCGCGTCAGGATTCACCAATGCCGGCACGCTGAACATCGGCGTCAACAGCACCTTCACCGTGGGCGGCGCGCACGACTACGTTCAAACCGGCGGCCTCACAAACCTGGGCGGCTGGAATGCCACGCTTGCCGTCCCGGCCGGCCATTCGGTCAACGTCTCCGGCGGACTGCTCGAAGGCCTGGGCATCGTTCAGGGCAACCTCGTTGACAGCGGAATCGTCCACCCCGGCGAAAGTCCCGGCATCCTCGAGGTCATCGGCAGCGACACCCAAAATGCAAGCGGGCATCTGGAGATCGACATCGGCGGCGTCAGCCCCGGAACCGGCTACTCCGAGCTTATCGTAAGCGGACCTGCATCGCTCGACGGAACGCTCGACCTCAACCTGATCAACGGATTCACACCGACCGACGGCGAGCATTTCGTCATCCTCACCTCAGGCGGCTTGACCGGAACTTTTGCCAACGTCACCGGACTGACCCAAGGCAACGTCACCTTCACGGTGACCTATAGCCCGCCCGGGTTTCCCAACGACGTGGTCCTCAGTGCCTCCCTACCCGAACCGGCGTCCGTAGCCATTTTCGGATTCGCGGGCACCGCCGCACTCATGGTTCGACGTCGCCCGCGGACGCGCGGGAGATGAGCGGGCCCATCAAGCCGTCAACAGCCGATCAGAGAATGCGATCGCCCGAAACCGAACCCGGCGGCAATCAATGTAGGGCGACCATAACCTGCTGCCGCATGGAAGCTTACATGAACTGGCGACATAACATATAACTTATCAAATCTGTTATGAAAAGTGCCTTTAAATCGGTCAAAATCGGTCAGAATCGGTCAAAACAGATGACAAAACCGCTGCCGCGGGCTGGAAATGAGGGTGATGTGTGCGCACGGCGGAGGCATCGGTCACCGGCATCGGTCATGGCGGAACTGGGCGGCGAAAGGGTCGCTTATTTTACCGGCTTGATGTCCGCCGCGGTCGTGGCGAGCTTGCCCGCCTTGACGCGTTCGTATTCCTCTTTCACCCACGGAATCTTCTCCGCATTCCTCTCCATCCACAGCGGGATCGGCGTGCGTTGCCCTTTTTTGTCCAGCTCCGCGAACTCCACCACCACATCCTCGCGGCTGTAGCAGCTCAGGTCGTGGAGCTTTCCCATATGAATGCACTCCGTCGGGCAGGGCTCGGTGCATAGGGCGCAGAAGAGGCATTTGCTGTAATCGATGGCGAAGCGCAGGAGTTCTCCGCCGCTGGCTTTGCCGGTCTTTTTGTCGATTTTGCGCGGCGCGGTTTTGTCGATGTAGATGCAATCCACCGGGCACGCCTTGGCGCACAGGTCGCAGGCGATGCACTGGTCGGCCTCGAATTCATGGATGCCCCGGTATCGAGGCGCGAACGTCAGCCGCTGCTCGGGGTACTGCACCGTCACGGTCTTCTGGAAGCAGTATTTGAGGGTGATCTTCATCCCGATGGCGATCGAGACGACAGTATCGTAGATGTTGCGGAAATAGCCGGGGGCGCTCATGGGCTCCTGTGCAAATGCCTCGGACGTCAGCCGAAACTCAGTATCCCGTGCAAGGGACAGTTCGTCCACATCCGATCACATCACACCCCAAGGCGCTACAAGATTTGCCGGGCCTCTCCGAAGAACACGCGAAGCGCCATGGAGGCGCGTTCGTTATCGAACAAAAGCGATTCACGGATGCCCTTCTTAGTCGCCAGGTCTACCTCCAGGAGATACTTGGGCTGCAGCGCCTCGTCGAATAATTTCTGAATGCGTGCGGCTGCGGGCGATTGGTCCTGCATGGCGGAAATCACCAGCAGCGGCCGCGGCCACAGCGCCTGCACTTCCCGCCCCGGCGCGAAATGCGTCAGGTCCGCGCCCACTTCCCACCCCGCCGCCGGTAGCGCCACGCGCCGGGCGAGCCATCCGCCCGTCGGCGCGAGATTCGCCTCGGCCATTCCCTGAAAAAGGTCCGTCAATCGATCGTACGGCGCGAAGACTGCCACGGCGTCGATCGCCTGCCCCTCGGCCCCCGCGTCCGCCGCCGCGGAGATCAGCGCCGCAGCGCCCATGCTTTCACCCAATCCGAAAATTTTTCGCGTCTGAGCCGGGTGATTGGCCCGCGCCCAGCGGACGGCTCCCAGCACGTCGCGGCGTTCAAGATCGCCGAAGGTGGTGAACTGCCCGCCGCTCTCGCCATGGGCGCGGAAATCGAACGCCAGCACGTTGTACCCGTTTGGTACGAGGTCGCGCGCCAGCCGCAGGTCGGCCGCCTTGTCCGCGCCGAACCCATGGCAAAGAATCACCGTCCGTGCGCCCCACGGCGGGCCAGGGTGCCGGCCGTCCGTTAGCGCCGACCGGCTTGCCGGAATCCACCACCCGCGCAGCGGCGTGCCGTCGGTCGCCGGGAACGAAACGTCCTCATGCGCCCACCCGAACATCGATCCAGGCGTGCCCGAATGCACGACCCGTGGGCGATATGTCAGCACCATTCCCGCAACAAACGGGATCCCCACCGCGAGCAGCGCCCCCGCGCGGGCCACTTTCGCCAGCGTATCCGCCGCGGGGCAGCAGGGTTCGCCCTGGGCGTCCTTGGGCACCGCCCGCCCGATTCCCCACGCGAGCGAGCGATTAAAGCCTTTCAGCAGGAACATCACTGCCGTCACGATTCCGCAGGTCACAAGAACCTGCGAAGGCGGGACGCGCTCGTGCAGCAGCCTGGAATACCAGACCCCGACCCCCACCCCGAGCAGCGATCCGGTGATGCAGGTAATAAGGAATTGCCGCACCGCCCCCGGCGACCCGCTGCGCCGGGCCTGCGCGACTGCCAACACCGCCGCCACCCCCGGCACGGCGAGATAAATCCACGGAAGAATCACGGATGCGCTGGGCATGGGTTTCGACCGCCTCGGTGAATGTCAGGATTTTAGCCGGAAGAAGAGCCGGGAGCCAGAAACCGTTGGGAAAGGGCCGCAAGCCAGTAGCCAAGAACTCCGATAGGCAAACACTCCGCGCGCTCTTCTTCTGGCTTCTGGCTTCTGACTGGCTCCTGGTCCCTCTCCCCGCCTCCTCTCATTTGACCGTTCCTGTCGCCCGACGAAAATGCCGCCAAGCCACAACATCAGGAGGCATGGATGTCCGAAAAAACCGCGCCGATATCCGTTCGCGACCACATGGTGGCACAGGCCGGAGACGGGCGGCCGTTCTTCGACGCCCTGCGCGAGCTGGGCGTGGGCGCGATCGAACTGCAGATCGATCCGGACTTCACCACGCCGCACGTAAGGCAGGCGGACGGTTCGCCGTTTTCCGTCCGGAGCGCACCTGACGTCGCAATCTTGAGACGGACTCTCAATTCCGAAGGCGTACGCATTTCCGCGCTGCTTCTGATGACCGACTTCTCCTCCGACAATGCCGACGAACAAATACGCTGGGCATCCGCGGCGGTGAAAGCCGCGCGCGACCTGAATGTTCCCGCCGTTCGCCTGGACCCCCTTACCCGCACGAAGGAATTGCGCGCCGATCAGGTCCGCGAAAATTTCGTCCGCGGCGTCAAACAGGTGCTCGGCCAGACGGCGGATACTGGAGTCGATCTCGGCATCGAAAACCACGGCCCCTTCGGCAACGATCCGGCATTTCTCGATGCCGTCTTTTCGTCCGCGGACGATTCCCGCCTGGGCATGACCCTCGACACCGGCAATTTCTACTGGTGGGGTGTGCCGCTGGACGAGTTGTATTCGCTTATCGAGCGCTATGCCTCGCGGACGAAGCACACGCATATCAAGAACATCAACTATCCCACGCCCCTGGCCAACACGCGGCGGCCGATCGGTCTCGAGTACGGCAAATATTGCTGCCCGCTCGACGAAGGAAACATCGACCTGAGCCGCGTCGTACGCACGTTGCGAGCGGCCGGATACCAGCGCGATTTCTGCATCGAGAACGAATCGTTGAACAAGTACCCCGCCGACCAGCGCCTGGAAATCCTGCGGCGCGATGTGACGGCCATCACGCGTGCTTTGGCATGAAAGACACCTCACTGAATTGAATCCTGGCGAGCGAGGGACTGCTTGCGGTTCAAACGTTTTTCACTTTTTTCAACCAATCGAACGCCGCGACGCCAAGACGCCGAGGCAGGAAAAGACGGAAACAAGTCGATGTGTGAGATTGATGTAGGGTGGGTGTACTCGCCCACCGTCGTTCACGGCGCATCGACTCGAAGGCGATGGTGGGCGAGTACGCCTACATGGACCATTGCGCGGAAACTTCGGAGGCGGGTTTACAACAAACAACGAATTCGCTCGGCGTTTTCCTCTGCGTCTCCGCGTCTCGGCGTTCGATTGGGCATTGACGATCACAGACCTGTGGCAATATGCCGCACGGCAGCCTCGAGAACTACCGATGAAACTCCCTCGTGCCGATGCTATAGTGACGCGATGCAACGCACTCCAAGGCGGGCCGGACCGGCGGAGGGACGGGTGAACACTGCATCCCTCCTGCTGATCGGCGCGGCGCTTCCCATCGCCCTGTTTTCCTTCGCCTGCAAGCGCGACGAAGGCGTTCGCGCCTATCGCGCGCCCAAGGAGCCGCCGACTGTCGTCGAGAATACTTCGCCGACCATGCCAACCGATGACGCCGGGCCTGCCGCGGCACCGCTCGCTTCGGCGCCGGATTCCGTTGGCGATCTCCACTGGACGCTTCCTTCCGGTTGGAAGCAGGTTCCCGTTGCCCCGGCGGCTCAATTCGCGCCGGACGTACAGCTCCAAGTTTCCCCGTCCGATCCCTCGCTCAAACTCGGTATAAGCCACCTGGGCGATGCTCCGATGGCTCGCTCCGTGGTTGGAAATGTAAACCGGTGGGAAAACCAGCTCGGCCTCCCGCCGACCCCTGAAGCCGAACTGCAAAAAGTGGTGACCCCGCTGCAAGTCGGCGACGTAACAATCAGCGTCGTGGACCTCGGTGGAAACGGCAAGCGACTGCTCGGAGCAATCATCCCCCACGCGACCGAAACATGGTTCTTCAAGCTCTCCGGCCCGGCCGATGGCATCGCATCCCATAAGACCGAATTCGACGCGTTCGTCCGGTCCGTCCGATTCGATGCCGCAGCGGCCGTGGCAGGCGCACCCGCTCCCACGGCACCGTCGCCTTCGGTTGCCGCTTCGGGCGCGGGCGGCGCAACATGGACGATGCCGGCAGGCTGGTCGGCCGATCCGGGCCCGCCGCCCCAGATGAGGCTGGCCACTCTCCACGCCGGCGGCAACGGGGAGATCGAAATCAAAGTATCGAAGCTTGGCGGAACCGGATTGTTCGGCGGACTGGCCGCCAACGTCACACGCTGGCATGGCGACGTCGGCCTCGACCCCGTGGACGACGCCACCGCCCAGCCCGGCCAACAGGTAAAGATCGGCGAGCGAACCTGGACCATCTACGACTACACCGGCCCGAAAGACGGCGGCCGTCGCGAGATCGTCGCCTCGACTCCCGTCGCCGATCAGACTTGGTACTTCAAGCTCGCCGGCCCTACCGATTCCGTCGGCAAGCAAAAAGCGGCGTTCGACACGTTCCTGGCCTCGATCCGTTTTTCTGGTGAAAAGTGACTGACGACATCAAGCGGATCCTCAAGCCCGTCGCATCCCTCCGTCTCACGGTCGGCCTGCTGTTCATTTCCATGCTCCTCGTCCTCGCCGGGACCACCGCCCAGCGCGACATGGGCATCCAGGACGTCCTCCACAACTTCTTCCGCACGTGGTGGGCGAAGATTTACTTCCACTATTTTCAGCCCACACCCGCCAGCGGCCACAGC
>JAQGHP010000031.1 GCA_028288775.1 Phycisphaerales bacterium
ACGCCGGATTGCAAGAGCGTGTTGGGCGTTCGTGGAAGAAACACCGACACGGCCGACCGCGACGAGAACAGTACGTTCGGGGTGGGCCGAAGGATCGGGTGAGTCGATATGGGGTTGTAAGGGCGGCTGGAAGCACGAAATTTCAGATTTGAGATTTCAGGATGAAGCCTCATAATTGGGCCGGTGGATCTGAAATGTAATATCTAAGATTTGAGATTTGAGATTTGAGATTTGAGATTTGAGATTTTGAATTTGAAATCTGAGATCTCAAATCCGATCCCCTGCCCTACTGATCATACCATCCCCCATTCTTCCTCGGGTCAAAATAGGTCTTGTCGACGCTGTCCTTCCGCTGCATGAACTCCGCGTGCCCGTCGCAGAAAGAGGCGTTGCCGCGGCCGGCGTTCGGGTCGGTGGAGGATTCCGAGCGCTTGTCGTGGCGGTTGGAAAGCAAATTGTGCCCGTCCGTGAAATAGTGCTGCGGCGCCCAGCACCCGTCGTCGATCGTCTGGCTGCTCTCGTCCACCAGCATGATCACGTGGTCGGGCGACCGTACGTCCGTGTTCTTCAGGGTCGGATTTTCCCGCGACAAATCCCCGACCGTGTACCGGCCGTTTGGCGACACGAACGTCGGGGGGTTGTTGTAATTTCTCGGCTCAAAAATCATCCAATTGGCCGTGTAGCTATAGATGTAGCCGTTGGCATGGCCCTGCAATTCCGAATCCGTGGGGCATTGGAACATCTCCGGGCTTGCCTTCCCCAGGTATTTGGACAGCGCGCTGTCGGTGATTTTTGTTCCCGGCTGCCAGGAGAGCCAGTCGTCCGGCTGAATCGCCGCGATCGCGGGCGCGGGGTAATGCCCGCGGTTCTCATTGTTGTACATGACGACCGCGAGCGAGAGCTGCCGCAAATTGCTCAGGCACTTCACGGACTTTGCCGCCTCCATCGCACGGTTTAACGCGGGGAGCAGGATCGATATGAGCAGCGCGATGATCCCAATAACAACCAGAAGCTCGACCAGCGTGAATCCGCGGCGACGGTGCATGGCACAAATCCCTTCCTGAGACACGTGGAGCGAAATGCAGTAATGGTCTCAGCCACAACAATTAGACCACTTTCGCACGTATCGTGCAACGAGAATTAAGAATTGCAGGTAGGGCGAGCGGCGCCACACGGCATGTGCCGTGCCTCTTTGTCCGCGCGGCGTTGCCAGAGACCCCGGGCTGGGGGTTCGGCGTTTGAGCGAAGACGAAATCACGGGTTTTCTTGAAACCCGAATCCCGGACACCCGGTCCACCATGTCAGGAAGACACCGCACCCGCCCTGCATGCAAATCCCGCCTCGGTGCCTGCGATCATGGTAGCGGCTCCTTCCCGCCCAGCGCGAGCTTCACCAGCGGCCGGTGCAGCACGATCATGACCGCGACAGCAAACGCGCATGCAAGGACGCACCGGGCGATCAGCATGATGGCCAGCTCGGTACGCATGTTCAAAAACATTTGTTGGGTTTGCTCGGGCGTTGAAAACTTCAGCGCCTGCATCTTCTCCATAAAACGGGGCAGCAGCACGCGGAAGCCGAGGACCACGTTGAATACCTGCCACGCCAGTTCGGTAAACGCATACGCGAGCAGCATCGGTCTCGCCCAGCGCGTGAGCCGCAGGGCAGCGATCGAACCGACGAGCGGCAGCACGATGAGCACGACATTGACCACATCGAGAGCAACTGCCCACCGTCGCGGCCCGCCGAGGGCATCGGCGGGATGGACTTCAAGTCCCGCGACCATCGACGCCGTCGTCAGAACCCCGGCCAGCCCGAACGTCGCCGCCACAATCCCCGTGATGCATAGCGCCGTGAGAATGCCCGGGCGGCGCGACGTCGGGACGAAATACGGCTCCCGCACGACCCGCGCCACGGGAACGCCGGCGGATTCGCCCGCGGACGCGGCAACGGGGGCCGGCAAAGGCAACGACGTGGCATCGGGAACCGTGGCGCCGAAGGTTAGCGGCGGCGGGGCCGGCAATGGCAGCGCCGGCGACGACGACCGCCGCTCGCGCTTCATCGTCGCCAGCCGCGCGATGGTCTGCGCGTACGATGATCCGGGCTCGCCCGCAATCGTCGCGCTCGCGGGCGTGGCCGGCGCGCCCTGCTGCGCCATGCCCGAGCGCATCGACACGATCAATCGCGCCAGCTCGCGCCGGGATTCTGCCGCATCCGTGCCCAGCGCCGCCAGCGCCCGGCGGAACTCGTGGGCGGTCTTGTACCGGTACAAAAACTGCTTGTGCGTCGCCCGCTCCAGCAAATCGAGCATCGCCTCGTCCACCCCCGCGCCGCGCAGCGCGTCGATCGGCAGCGGCTTGGTGCGGTGCTCCTCCACGACCTGTTCAAAACTCCCCATGAACGGCGGCCTGCCGATGATCAACTGGCACATCATCACGCCCATCGCGTAGATGTCGCTGCGCGGCGAGACGCGGCCTTCGAACATCTCCGGCGCCATGTACGCCGGGGTGCCCGCGACCTCCGCCGCGGCCGTCGCAAGCGACGCGAACGTCGCCCGGCGCACCGCCAGCCCGAAGTCGCTCACCCGCACGCGCCCCTGCCGATCGAGCAGCACGTTGCTGGGCTTGAGGTCGCGGTGAATGAGCCCGCGGTCGTGCAGTTCCCCGACCGCCCCCGCCACCTCCGCCATCACCCCCCGCGCCAGCCCGGGCGACATTCGCCCGGCGTGCGCCAGCAGGCCGGCGAGGGTCGGGCCGTCCACATATTCCATGATGAGGAAGGGCGTGTCGCGGACAACGTCGGCGTGATAGATCTGCGTCAGGTTCGCGTGCTGCACCGCCGCCGCCGCCCGCGCCTCTTCCACGAATCGCCGGCCCCCTTCTCCCCACGCTCCCGCGCCGCCCATGAGGCACTTCACCGCGACGCTGCGCGCGAGCAGTTTGTGATGCCCGAGGAACACCACCCCCGCCGCCCCGCGCCCCAATTCGCTTAGTAGCTGCACCGGCCCGAATTCCTGCCCGATCGCGGGAACCGCCGGCGCGGCCGCATTCGGCGCAGGCCCGCCCGCAGTGCCCGACGACGCGGTAGCGCCATCTGGCGGTTGGATGGGCAGGTCGCGCGTAGTGTCCGACACCGCCGACCCTGCGGAAGTTGTGTCATGTTCCGACAAGGCGTCGGGATTGTCCCCAGTCCGCCTTCCACGATCCATAAGAAAACCAAGGGAAGATTTATACGCCCCCCTTGGGTTATAGTGCCGCCCGCCGGTGCGGCCGCTTGAGCGGTCGCGGAAGCTTGAAGCGTTTCATCCGGGGGGCAGCATCCAGGCCGGCACCCCCCAGATAAACAGGAGAAGGACGCACGACGGAAGCCGGCGCGAACGGTCGTCCTGTTCGCAACTACCGCCGCTTCCATGGGCTACAGCCAATTTTTGTTTATGGCAAATTTAAGGATTCGTCGAGATAGCGCACCACAATGCAGTCGAATGTACCGCCTCCAGGGGGGTGGTGCGCGGAGGAGGATCTGCCGATTTTCTTGGATTGCCGGAGTGTTCCTGTTGGCATTCGGGGCGGTCGTTCCCCGCATTGCGTTGTCCGCCGGGAGCATCTTCGACGACGATTGGAAAGCCCCGCCGACTCCGGCCAGGCCGCCCGCCCCGGCATACGTTCCGCCGCCCGAGCCCACCGCCCCCGCGCGGCTGCCCCCGGCCAAGCCCGCGCAGCCGAATAACCCTGCACAACCTGACAACCCCGCGCCGCCCGACAGCCCCGCGCCTTCCCCCGATTCGCCCGTCGTCAAGCCGCCGGCCGCGCCGATGCCCAACGCGCCGGTGATCCGCGAGCGGTCCAAAGTCCCGACGGACACTGCCCTCGCCGCCGCGAAGAAATTAGTAAAGGAGGGCTTCAAGAGTGAATACTCCCGCGCCACCACACCCGCCGGCCAAATCGCCCTCGCCCGGGCGCTATTCAACGAAGCCCAGCAAACCCACGACGACCCCGCTACGCTGTATGCCCTGCTGAAGGAGGCGCGCGACATGGCCACCGCCGGGGGCGACGCGGAAACCGCGGTCGAAGCCGCACGCGGAATCCGCGACGCGTTCCTGATCAACCACGTGGCGGCCGATCAATTGGAGCGGGATGCGCTGCTGTCGGCGGTGAAGACGGTCCTCGCCGCCCCAACCGCACCCGTCGCGTCCCCTGAGTCGCGCCAATCCGTCTACCTGACGATGGCGATGGCCGAGCGCGACCTGAACGCCGGGAACTACACGCTTGCCGCTCAGACCGCGGGCTTTGCCGAGCAGGTCGCCAGGAAGATCGACGACCCAAGCCTGCTCGATCGCGTGCATGGCCGCTCGGCGCTTTTGTCGACGGCTGCCGTCGAGCATCAAAAGATCAAGGACCAGTTTACCGCCCTGGCCGCCAGCCCAAACAACGCCGCCGCGAACCTCGCCGTCGGCCGCTTCTACACCTTTGTATTGGACCGTCCCGAGCAGGGCATGCCACTGCTGGCCAAGGGGTCGGACGCGGCCCTCAAGCGATTGGCCGAGCATGAAATCGCCGCCTCCGCGACGCCCGCGGATCAACTCGCGCTGGCGGATGCCTGGGCATCGGCGGCGCGGGTCAATACCGGCCCGACAAAAGAGGCCATGCAGCGCCGCGCGCTCTATTGGTATGACACCGCCGCCCCCCTGCTTCCGGACTCCTCCCGGGTCGCGGTCAAGAAAAAAGCCTTCGACCTTGAGGCCAGCAGCCTCAAACACGGCCTTGTCGGCGAATACTTCCTCGGCCGGAACTTCGGATTCAAAGTGTTCACACGAGTGGACCCGAGGGTCGAGTTCAACTGGCGCGGCCTCCCGCCCGACGACGGCATGCCCGCGATCGAGTTCTCCGCCCGCTGGACGGGATGGATCAAGGGGAGCATCCCCGGCGAATACAAGCTCATCTTCGTCCACGACGACGGGGCCAGAATCTCCATCGACGGGCAAATGGTAGTGGACAACTGGGGAAGTCCCGGGCACGACACCCTCTCCGTCCATCTGACCGGCGCCTTGCAGGAAATAAAGATCGAATACGCCCAATTCGACGGCGGCTCGCACATCGGCCTGGGATGGATTCCGCCGCGCGCGAACAGTCCGGTCGCCATCTCCTCCGATGCGCTGTTTCATGCCCCATTCGTCGCTGGCCCCCTCGCCGCCAGCCGGCCCGTGCCCGATGGCGATGGGAAGATACTTCTCCTGGCGGGAAATTGCGATCTGCACAACCCCGACAACGCGCGTTTCGGCCAGGGCAACGAGCACCTGAATTATTTAGGCTGGTGGGAAAACGTCGCCACCTGGCTAAGCTGGGACTTCGACGCGCCCGAAGGCGAATACGACGTCGATATTGAATACGCCTCCGATACAGACAGTGCCGGGTCGCGGTATATGCTGTCCGTGGGCGGCAACCGCATCACCGCGACGATAGCCGACACCGGCGGGTGGCTGAATTACCCGCCGACGCGACTGGGCCGCGTTCGACTGGACGCGGGCGGCCAGACGCTTCGCGTCAAATGCATGGACAAATCGAACCGCTATGTGATGAACTTCGGCCGGATCATCCTTACGCCGGTCAAATAGCGCGTCATTGCCTGGGCGAGGCCGATTTTTGTAGCAACGCATTCAGCCCGAAGGGGCTAATCGTCAATACGGAGGGGCCGGATATGGACCGATCGCCAATCATCAAAAGCGAGCGCTCGCCG
>JAQGHP010000059.1 GCA_028288775.1 Phycisphaerales bacterium
GTAGGGTTCACGCGGATTTTTGCTTCCAAACTCATCTCGTAATCCAGACGCACCAGGCACGGGCGGGACGCCCGAGTCACGTTGGAGCATGTAGGGTGGGTGTACTCGCCCACCGCTTTCGTCGGGATGTGGTGGGCGAGTACACCCACCCTACGCAGCTGGCCCGCTCGGCCGATCGGAAGAAGAGTTGAACCGCCAAGACGCCAAGGGAAGAAGAGACTTCCTTCGCACCAAGATGGGTCACGGGCAAGCCGTGTAGGGTGGGTGTTCTGTGGTCGTTGTGATTTCGACGATCGAATTTGAAGTGGGGCACATGGGCGGGCCGCCCATGCCACGGCAGAAACGGTTCCCCATCCGTGTTCATCCGTGTTCATCTGTGGCGACATCTCCCCACATTTTTTCGCGGTCTCTTCCTCACCGCGCCGCGCCCATTTCACCGCGGCAGGAATTGTGGTCGGGCGTCTTGGAGGAAGGGGAGATCGGTTCGGTAGTCGAGCAGGGCTTGCAGATGCAGGCGGGCGGCGAGGGCGCATTCCTTTGGGCCGGCGGAGGCGATTTCTCCGCCCCGGGGGCCGAGGATTTGGGTGCGGCCGGGGTAGGTGAGGGTGGGGTCTTTGCCGCAACGGTTGACGCCGGCGACGTAGCATTGGTTTTCGATGGCGCGGGCCTTGAGCAGCGTGTTCCAGTGCTCTTCGCGGGCGGCGGGCCAGTTGGCGATGACGGCCATGAGCTGCGCGCCGCGTGTCGCCGCGATGCGGAAGATTTCCGGGAAGCGAAGGTCGTAGCAGATGAACGGCGCGATCTGGAAGCCCTGCCACTCGAAGAGGACGACGTCCTGGCCCGCGGCGTACTGGTCGGATTCTCCGCCGGGGGTGAAGGGGTGAATCTTCCGGTAGCGGAGGTGCTCGCGGCCGTCGGGGAAGGCGACGACGGCCTCGTTGCGCCCCCTGCCGCTTTCGTCGCGGGTGACCACGCCGCCGAGGATGGCGACATTTCGCTCTTCCGCCAGCCCGTGGAGGAAGCCTTCGGTTTCATGGGTGACTTCATCCGCGACTGCCGCCACGTCCATGCTGAAACCGGTGGCGAACATCTCGGGCAACACCACCAGCGACCCCGCGGGCACGTCCGTGCGATCTAGCAGCGCGCGGACCTTGTCGTGGTTAAGCTGCTTGTCGTGCCAGGCGATGTCGAGTTGGAGGCAAACGAGGTTCATTGTGGGATTGTGAGTTGTCAGTTGTCAGTTGTCAGGAGGAAGTTGCCAGTTGCCAGTGGATGAAGGAGAGACACAACTTCGCGACCGCAAATCCGTTTTCCTGCTTGCGTCTCCTTCACTAGCAACCAGCAACCAGCAACCAGCAACCAGCAACCAGCAACTATTCCCCCCTATTTTACCGGATCGAGCTCGAACGTTCCCTTCGGCGTGCCGCCGACGACGGTGGCGAGGATCCATTCGCCGCTGATTTTCCCGTTCTCGATTTTCCCGTCGAGGACCACGTTGCTGTCGGCGACGCCGGGGTTCAAGTCGATGGAGAGCCGGCCGCCTTCGGCATGGCCCGTGTATTGGCCGCCGGGCGAGGTGGAGTTCTTTGGGAAGTTAGGCGAGTAGGAAAGCAGCCGCCACGAACCGGAGAATTGGGATTTCCCCGCGGCGTTTTCGGGGAGCGCCAGCTCGCACCGGGCGACCACCTTTCCCTTTTGGTCGAACAGGACGAGCTCCGACATGGGCGCCTGCGGCTCTTCGACCGTTGCCGCGGGGCGAGTTTCGACTTTGGCGCTGGGCGCGGGCGGAGTACTGCAGCCGATGGCGGTGAAGGTGATGAGTCCAAGAAGCAGGAGGCGCGTCATAATTTCCCTCACGATGGGGCGATCGCAAATCGGGAATCGATTGGCCGACGCCGCGGCGCTATGCGGTCCATGTTAACCGATCGAATTATCCGCGGGGAGCCCATTGTGGGAGATGACGCGGGGCGCGGGGGCGGCCCATGTATGGTGATCTACATCTATCTTGCTATGGATGTGCGATGGTCATATCTTGTGGCCGAAAGATCCTGACATGTCGTTCGGATGCGGGAGAAAGTTATGTGGCGTGCAAACGCGGGGCGCGGGGCGATTCGTGCGGTGTGCCTAGGGTTGGTCCTCTTCGGGGCGTCGCCCTCGATGGCGGCAAACCCCACGAATCAGCAGCTCATCAGCTGGGGAGAAGCAGTCTACGGCACCACCGCGTCGAGCCTGCTGGTGCCGGGGGGCAATGGGTTGTTCGCCGAATCGGCAAGCTTGGGCGGCGGGCGCTTCGGGGGCGACAGCGGGTTTTCCTACGTCTGGCCCGCTAGCACGCAGATGCGCGTCTATGACGCGCTGGTGCGGATCGACCCCACCACCTACGCGCCGGTCCTCCTCAATTATTCCGATCAGCTTCGCACCAAGTACTGGACGACCAACGCCGGATACCGCTCGGGCGTGAGCGCGGGGGCTACGCTGTTTTATGACGACAACGCGCACATGGCCGTGGCGCTCGCGCAGGCGTATCAGATCACGGGCAATGCGACCTACCTGACGCGCGCCACGGAAACCTATAACTTTGTTCTCTCCGGCGAGGACGACTCCGCCCAAAGCGGGGGCGGCGGAATTTACTTCAACACCGATCGCAGCTTCAAGGACTCTGCCGCGACGCTCCAGGGCGCGCGGGCGGCGCTCACGCTCTATCAAATTACCGGTCAGCAAAAGTACCTCACGGACGCCACCCGCCTGTACACCTGGGAGAAGAATACGCTGCAGCAGTCGGACGGGTTGTTTCAGGAGAAGTACTACGTCACCGGCTCGCAGGCGGGCACGATCAGCACGACCACGCTGGTCAACTTCACGGGAATGGGGATTTCCGACAACGTGCTGTTTTATAAGACCACGCACAACGCCGCGTATCTGACCGAGGCCGAGCGCATCGCCAACCGGTCGCTGTCGCGATTCTTCAACAGCTCGACGGGCGCGATTAACGACGAGGGGTTTTGGTCGTTCGAGCTGGTAAGCGCGCTGGATGATTTGTACCAGCAGGACAAGAACCCACTGTGGCTCAACAGCACTGAGACCGCGCTGCAATGGCTCCGCAACAACGGGCAGGACCCCAACGGGCACTACGGCACCCTCTGGGGCCGCGGCGGGACGATCACCAAC
>JAQGHP010000111.1 GCA_028288775.1 Phycisphaerales bacterium
CGGGCCGGGAGCATCGGCCTGGGCCTGTACATCGCCCGCGAGATCGTCACAGGGCACGGCGGCACAATTACGGCGAACTCGTCGGCGGAAACGGGGACCGTCTTCACTGTCAACCTCCCGCGTCATCGCCCCAATCGTGTCGGCCAGTGATGCCGGGAATCGCTGCTGTGGATTCAACGCCCGCCTGCCGATCCACAGTTTCAGCCGGTTCGGGGATCTCTCCCATCGCGCCTACCTTAGCGCGTTCCCGATTTAGCAGATCCTCGTGGTGTGGCGTCGTCAAATGATCTTGTTTTATTCAGTAGCATCGCCTTCAACTTTGCGCTTTCGTTGTTAAGATTATTGGGGGACCGGGGGCAGCGGTCCTGGCATGGGGCACAAATCTCACGACGGGATGGAGATCCATGAGCACGATGCCCGCCGCAGACGGGTCGCGACGCACGCGGGACCCGGTGCTTACTGCCGTCGCCGCGGTGGCGCTGGGGCTGGGGTGCCGCCTGCTCGTGTTTCACGTCTTTCACATTCCTCTCCCGTATCTTCCTTTCCTGCCCTGCCTGATGGGGGCCGTGTTGTACGGTGGGATTTGGGCCGGGGTTTTGGCCTTTATCGGATTCGTTGGGTTCAGCGCGCTGGACCTCGAACCTACAGAGCTGATTCGTGCGTCCAGCGCCGCGACGGGCCTCCTGTTCTTCTGCGCGGCCGCGACGTGCGTTCTGGGGCTTGGGGAATGGGCGAATCGGACACGGAGCCACGCCGTTCGGGCGTCCGCGGTGCTGCGGGAGAGCGAAGAGCGCCTGCGTGTCGCGCTGGAAGCCGGGCAGATGGGCACGTGGGAATGGAGCATTGCCGAGCAGCGCGTACGCTGGTCCGCGGGCCTGGAGAAAATTCACGGCCGCCTCCCCGGGACATTCAAAGGGACTTTCGAGGAGGTACTCGCGGACATTCATCCGGAAGACCGCGAGAGGTTTCTCGCGGCCGTCCGCGATGCCGTCACCCGCCGCGTGGACTATCAATTCGAGTATCGGATCATCACCCCCGACGGCCAGGAGCGCTGGCTGGAGTCCAGGGGGAAAGTTTTTAGCGATGAGGAGGGATCCCCACAACGAATGACCGGCGTTTGCATGGACGTCACCGAGCAGCACGAGTCGGCGAGGCGCCTGGCGGACGCCCACCGGCACTTTCAAGTCCTGACTGAAACCGTTCCGGATTTTGTCTGGTCGTGTGCGGCGGACGGCCGGGTGGATTACCTCAACCCGCAGTACGTCACATTCACCGGGCTGACGGTGGACGAAGTCAATGTGCGATGGCATACGGTCGTACATCCGGACGATGTGCCGAAGGTGGTGAGCGCGTGGGCGGCGTCGCTGCGGAACGCCGAGCCCTTCGAGCTCGAGTACCGCTTCCTTCGCGCGCGGGACGGTGCGTACCGCTGGTTCCTCACGCGCACCGTCGCGGTGCGGGATGACGCGGGTACTCTGGTTCGATGGGTCGGCACGGCGACCGATTCGCACGAAGCCAGAGTGGCGGCCGAGGAACGGGAACGCCTGCTTGCCGCCGAGCGGGCGGCGCGGGCGGATGTGGAGCGGGCCAGCCGGGTAAAGGATGATTTTCTGGCGGCGCTGAGCCACGAGCTGCGCACGCCGCTGACGCCGGTGCTGCTCACGGTTTCATCGCTGGAGTCGCAGGCGTCGCTTTCCGCCCAGGCGCGGGAGGACGTTCAAAACATCCGCCGCAACGTCGAGCTCGAGGCCCGGCTCATTGACGACCTTCTGGACCTCACTCGCATCGCCCGGGGCAAGATCAAATACGACTTCCGCAACGTTGATCTGCACCAGCTCATTCACAGCGCGCTGGGAATCTGCTGCACGGACGGCAGGCTGTCGGTCGAATACGATTTATCGGCACGGCGTCACCACGTGCATGGCGACCCCGCCCGCCTGCAACAGATCTTCTGGAACCTGCTGAGCAATTCCTGGAAGTTTACCCCGCCCGGCGGGAAGCTGATTGTCCGCTCCACGGACGTGGGCGAAGACAAAGTGAGCGTCGAGGTATACGACAGCGGTGCGGGGATCGACCCCGAACTTCTCCCGCGCGTGTTCGACGCCTTCGAGCAAGGCGACGCGATCCGCGCCCGCAAGTTCGGGGGGCTGGGACTCGGACTGGCAATCTGCAAAGCCCTCGTTCAAGCCCACGGCGGCGCGATTCGCGCGCACAGCGACGGGTTGGGCAGGGGATGCACTTTCGCCGTCGAGCTGCCGACGGTTACCGCCGTCGAGCAGGCGGAACCCGCGCGCCCGCCGCAATCCATCGCGCCCGTGGAGCGTGGCACGGAGCTGCGGCTGCTCCTCGTCGAGGACCACCCGGCCACCTTGTCGGTCATGACGAAGTTGCTTCGGCAGATGGGGCATCAGGTCGTCGGCGCCGCCTCCGTAGCCGAGGGACTCGAGGCCGCGGGGAAAGGGCCGTATGACCTCCTCATCAGCGACCTCGGCCTGCCGGACGGGACGGGCCACGACCTCATGCAACAGCTCCGGAAGATGTACGGCCTCAAAGGGATCGCGCTCAGCGGCTACGGAATGGATGACGACATCACGCGAAGCCTCGAATCGGGCTTCGCGGAGCACGTGGTGAAACCCGTGGATTTTCAAAGGCTCCAGGCGGTCATCGCCCGGGTGACTTCGAATGGCCATGCTTGAAATTCGCTGTTCTCTAACGGCGGACGTCATCCCAGGCCCTTTATCCCCGGGGGCGGCGTCGTATGTAAGATTGCGCAATCGCCGCATACCTTCATCCCCTTCGGCGGCAAATTGGACATGCCGGCGGATCACAAGAGTTGGCAAAATAGATGGGACTGCGACGATACCGCCCGAATCAGGCGTTCATGCGAAAGGGAATCGCGTGGGATGCGTAATAAGCCTGCCGGGCTTTGTCAGCGGTCCGATGATCACGAAGGCGGGGAGGGCGTGGTGCGCTACGGGCTTTTCACCGCCCATTTCCGGGTAGAACAGTTCTGCGTTCCCGTCCACATTGAATCCGCGAGCCAGCAAATCAATTCCCAGCCGCTTGCAGGTTTCGAAGACCTCGCCGGGGAGCGGCATCATGTCGAAGGACAATCGGATGGATCCGTCCGCGCCGCCGGTCCTGGTTAGGAATTTTGCCATAAGTGCTCAACGACACACACGGGCTGACCCGCGGGCGACTGCGGCCAAACGTTCTAAACGATTCCGGCCTTCGCTCGACCGGCAGCTGTCGTCCCGCGGGATGCCCTTGTCAGATTGTACGGGCTGGCGCAAGACAAACCTGCGGGATTCGGGCGATGCCCGGAGATTGCCAGTTGTGTAACCGGGCTCATCCTGCGAGTGTGGTCGTACACACACCCAAGAAAGCAGGATTCCCCATGAGCGACGCGCATCAAAAAGCCGCGAAAGCGGCGCGGACGGCAGAGCGTACCGAATCAGAAGTAGCCGCCAAGGCGAACGAGGCAGGCCAGCTAGCGCAGGACGCCGGCCACGCGGTTTGCGAAGCGTACGGACGCGTGAGCGACCGGGGTCATAAGTCCTTTGACCGGGCACGCGACGCGGCAGGGCGGTGGGAGCGAGGGCTTGAGAGTTCCGTGCAGCGACGGCCATTGGTTGCCGTCTTTGCGGCGGCCGCGGTCGGGCTACTGCTGGGGATTTTGTTCACGCGGCGCAACCGCAATTAAAGGGGCGAGGCAAGATACCCCGTCCCACGCGGGCGGCGCGTGCCGCACCGCGATGAAGCCGGGAGTTTTGAAAATGAAAAGGAAATGCTTGTGAAGGGAACCGCGCGCACGCTGTTGATTGTGATTCTCATCCTCCTCGTGATCGGCCTGTTGCCCACGTGGGGGTACAGTTCGGGATTCGGCTATTACCCCAGCGGAGGCCTGGGTTTGGTCCTCGTCGTGCTGGTTATTCTGCTCCTTCTCGGAAAGCTTTAAGCGTTCGCCCGCGGCCAAGGGGAGTCGCCCATGGAACCGGGCGAGTTGGTCGCCGTCGTCAGCAGGCTTGCCAGACGGGCCGCCCGGCCGGCACGGCCGGGCGGCAGCTGACTTCACGCCAGCGCTTCCTTGCAATACGCAACGCACTTGGCCACTTCCTTCACGGGATCCGAATCCGGCGGAACCTGATACTCCAACTCGATGTCCGCGTAGATCGGCCACTTCTCTTTCTTCAAAAGCTGCAACACTTCCTTGATGGGCGTCTGACCCTTGCCCCAGGCAAGGTTACCGCCGTCGGCGGTGCGGTCCTTCAGATGCAGGCTGATGATCTTGTTGTGGTACTTCTCGATCACCGGGATCGGCGATTTGCCCTTCGTGCCGGCGACGTAGTGGCCGATGTCGAGGTTGAAGCCGATGTGGTCGCCGATGGAAAACAGCGGATCGATATCCTCCATCGTCGGGACGTTGTTGGTGTGATTGTGGAATGCCACCCAGATGCCGTGCTTGTCGGCAAAGGGCGCAAGGCGCTTGGCCTGCTCGTCATTTCGCTCTGTGGTGATCGCCTTGCATCCAAGGGCCTTGGCGACCTCGAAGTTGAAGTTGATCTCTTCGTCCGATTGGCCGAAGGGGAATTTGTGGATGTGGATGTTCACCCCCGCGTCGTTGTACATCTTGCGAATCTGGGCGCACTTGGCGAGCTGCGTTTCGCGCAGCTTGGCGTGGTCGGCGTCACCGGCTTGAGCCGCGCCGCGCCCGCCGCCAATGCCGGCGAAGGAGCGGATCGGGCCATCCATGAGTTCTGTTTCGCTCAGTCCATCCTTGAGCAGGCAATCGAGGGTGTACTCGGCGGTGCTCGCGCCGCCGCGATAGCTGTACGTGATGGCGCCGATGCGAACGCCGTTGAAGACGGAGTCGGGCTTGCCCACCGGCGCATCCGCCGCCAGAAGGGCCGCACCCGGACGATTCAACATCGCCAGAGCCCCAACAGCGGCCGCGCCGCCAAGAAAGCCGCGGCGGGTGAGGGATCGGTTTGCCTGCATTCGCGTGGTCATATCGGGTTCCTCGAAAAGAGATTTCGAACGTTCGGTTCGGACGGGTGCGGGGCAGTCGGCTTTCATCTTTCGCCGAGTCCTCGCTCCCCCGATTCCGCCTATGTTAATACTTCCCACACCTTGTGCTACTCGTGGAAGACCTCGGAGTTGGCCTGATCCCCAGCCGTGCCGGAATCTTTCGCTTCGAGGTTTGTCACAGATAAGGATATAAAGGTTCGCCTCACGCTTTAGTTTACCCCCAA
The DNA here is from genome assembly GCA_028288775.1 of Phycisphaerales bacterium. Classification (GTDB taxonomy): domain Bacteria; phylum Planctomycetota; class Phycisphaerae; order Tepidisphaerales; family Tepidisphaeraceae; genus RYN-428. Next base: position 5,253 of record JAQGHP010000111.1, read on the forward strand.
CACATAGCCGATCCTCGGCACCAACTTTACAGCTGCCAAGGCTCGCCTCGATTTTGGGATGCGATTGCATTCGGTGGAATAGGTGGCGCACATATTACACAAAACGG
>JAQGHP010000142.1 GCA_028288775.1 Phycisphaerales bacterium
CGACATCTCCCGGGCCATGCCGTGGCGGTCGACGACGAAAGTGTTGCCCGGCAGGCGCAGCGCGCCCACGAGGTGTTCGTCCGCGAAATGCGAATCGAGAAATGCCTGAATGCGCTGGTCGGCGGGGCAGAGGTGCCCGTCGAGCAGGCGGGCGAATTCCCGGTAATCGGCGAGCAGATCGTGCGCGACATCGAGGAACTCGGTGCGTGCCGCGTCCCCGGCGACCGGCGCACCCAGTGCCGCCAGCTTCAAGTTGATATAACGGATGAGTTCTTCACGCTTGCCCGTGACGGCAGAGCCATCTGGGTTAAGCCCTAAACTGCGATGGAAGTCCATTGGGGTACGAAGATCCTTTCCACGCCGCGCGGTAACGCGGGGATCATACGGCAAGTCAACGACTCTGTCGCGGTCTTGATCGCTCTACAAAGAAATGCGGGGTGGATTACCGAGAAGCCTGTGACTGTGCGCGGGCCAGGGCGGCCTGCTGAACCGCGTTGCGGAAAACCGCGAAGTCGCGATGAGCACGAAGACAGACGCGAAGAAGAGAAATGCTGTGCGCCAAGAACTCCAAGGAGCAAAGGACGCCAAGGTCAAGAAATTTCTTGAGCTTGGCGTTCTTGGCTCCTTGGCGGTCTTGGCTCATTTCTTCGTGCTTTCCCACAGGAACCGTACGAGGTGCGACTGGCACCTCTGTTTGGGGCAACTTCCCTGTTCTTCTTCGCGTCTGTCTTCGCGCTCGTCGCGACTTCGCGGTTTTCCGCAATGCGGTTTCCCGTCACCCCGTCGGCCGCTCCAAGTTGCCGACCGGGCTGAAAGCAATAGAATCTCCCGGCTTCGCAAAACTACAGGAGACGAAATGTCCGCAGAAATCAGGATGCCCCAGCAGAGCGACACCATGACCGAAGGGACGGTCGTGAAATGGCTGAAGAAGGAGGGTGAGAAAGTCCGCGCGGGGGAGATCATCGCGGAGATCGAAACGGACAAGGCGACGATGGAAATGGAATCGTTCGAGGCAGGCACGGTTGCGCACATCGCGGTGCCGGAGGGGGGCAAGATAGCGGTGGGCGGCGTGATGGCGGTCCTGGCGATGGGCAAGGAAAACCCCGCGGACGTGAAGCAGAAGTACGCCGCGGGAGACAACGCCGCGGCGAAGGCGGCGAGCCCCGCAGCGCCTAAAGCGCCCGCGTCGCCCACAGTGCCGCCCGCACCGCGGCCGGCCACCGGCATGCCGGTCGTGCAGAAGCCCGCCGCACCTGCGTCCGCCCCGGCCCCCGCGCCGGCCAAGCCGGGCGTTCGATACGATTATGATATCGTCGTGATTGGCGGCGGCCCAGCGGGCTACGCCGCGGCGATCCGCGCCGGGCAACTTAAAAAGCGCGTCCTCTGTATCGAGAAGGAAAACCTCGGCGGCACCTGTCTCAACTGGGGGTGCATTCCCACCAAGGCGCTGCTCGAAGACGGGTCGTTCGTCCGCAAAGTCCGCCACGAGGCCGGGCATCATGGCGTGACGGTGGACAACATTCGCGTGGATTTCTCAAAGATCATCGGCCGCAGCCGGGGCATCGCGGACGATCTGAAGAAGGGGATCGGCTTCCTGTTTTCCAAGAACGGCGTGAAGCACGAAATCGCTTCCGCCCAGCTTCTCGGCCCACACCGCGTGCGGATCAACGGGCCCGGCGGCCCGAAGGACGTCACGGCGGACCATGTGATTCTCGCCGTCGGCGCGCGGGCGACGGAGCTTCCCTTCGCCAAGTTCGACGGCAAGCGGATCATCGGCTCGCGCGAGGCGATGTCGCTGTCGACGCAGCCGCGGAAGATCGCGATTATTGGGGCGGGGGCGATCGGGTGCGAGTTCGCCGATTTCTACAACGCGGTCGGCACCGAGGTCGTGCTGATCGAAGCGCTGCCGACCCTTCTGCCCAACGAGGACGAAGAGGTTTCGCGGGTTCTGAAGAAGAGCTTCGAGGCCAGGGGCATCGTGGTACACCTGGGCACCAAGACCGAGAAGATCGACAAGACCGACACCGGCGTGCGCCTGGCGCTCTCCGGCGGGGCGAGCGTGGACGCGGACGTGGTGCTGGTCGCCGTGGGCGTGAGCGCGAACATCGAGGGCGTCGCCGTCCCCGAGGCGAAGCTGGAGATCGCCAACAAGCGCGTGAAGACCGATCACGAGTACCGCACGAATCTGGAAAACGTCTGGGCCGTCGGCGACTGCGTCAGCATTCACTGGCCCGAAAGCCTGTCGATGGGCGGCTACCGCCACCCCGACCTCGCCCACGTCGCCCACCATGAAGCGGTCAACGTCGTCGAGCGCATCGCGGGACTCTCCCACCACGCCATCGACTACAAGTTCATCCCCGGCTGCACCTACACCCACCCGCAGGTCGCGAGCATGGGCTACACCGAGCAAAAGGCCCGCGACGCCGGCCACGAAATCAAAGTCGGCAAGTTCCCCTTCACCGCCAGCGGCCGCGCCAAGGCCGCGGGGGAAACCACGGGCTTCGTAAAGCTGATCTTCAGCAAAAAGTACGGCGAACTGCTGGGCGTCCACATGATCGGCGAAAACGTAACCGAGCTATTGGCCGAGCTGGTGCTGGCACGGACCTTGGAAGCAACGGAGGAAGAAATCCTCTCCTCGATGCACCCGCACCCGACGATGTCCGAAGCCATCATGGAGGCGGCGGGCGTGGCGGATCATAAGGCGATCCACATCGTGTGACGCTCGCCGACGATCACAAAGGCCACAGAGGCCACAAAGAGCACAGAGGAAATGCGAGGAAATCAAATTTGAATTTGCTCCCTGCTTGAATGTCCTCTCTGTGCCCTTTGTGACCTCTGTGGTCTTTGTGCTCAAAGTCGTAGGGCGGGAATGACGATGGCCGACAATATCATTCCATACCAGGCTCCGAAAACTCCGACTCCGGGGGTTTGTCGATTGGGAATCATTTCCGTTGCGCTGTTTATCGCATCATTTTGCGTCCCATTGGAAATGTCGGCGAAATATTTTGTCGCGTCGAGTCCCACCTATTTCGTTGGATTTACCCTGGGTCTTGTCTCACTCCTCAAGACCCGCGGCGGATCACGGCTGGGCCGCCTGGGCCTCATCCTCAACTCGATCCCATTGATCGGAATACTCGTCCGGCTGCTCATACTGGCAATTAAATGATGCCCCAACTTCAATCGAGTCGAGAAGTGGGCGTGTACTTCCGTTCCACGAAGCTCCCCGCCTTCTCTCCGTGCCCTTTGTGGCCTCTGTGGTCTTTGTGCCAGCCTCAACTCAGTTGCAGCTTTCGACCCGTCAGACGTTCATACGCTTCGAGGTAGCGATCGCGGGTGCCGCGGATGACCTCATCCGGCAGCGGGGGGGCAGGCGGGGTTTTGTCCCAGGGTTGGGATTCGAGCCAGTTGCGGACGAACTGCTTGTCGAAGCTCGGCTGGTCGTGGCCGGGGGAATATTCATCCGCCGGCCAGAAGCGGCTGGAGTCGGGGGTGAGCACTTCGTCGATCAGGATGTGCCGGCCTTCGAAGAGGCCGAACTCAAATTTCGTGTCGGCGATAATCACGCCGCGGGTCGCCGCGTATTCGGCGGCCTGGGTGTAGAGCGAGAGCGTGCGGTCGCGCAGCGTCGCCGCGACATCGTTCCCGACCCGGCTCGCGGCTTCTTCAAAACTGACGTTGATGTCGTGGCCGCGTTCTTCCTTCGTGGCGGGGGTGAAGATCGGCTGCGGGAGCTTATCACATTGCCGCAGGCCCGGCGGCAACTTGATGCCGCAGACGGTCTGCGACGTCTGATATTCCTTCCAACCCGAGCCCGCCAAATAGCCGCGCGCCACGCATTCGATCGGAACGACCGCGGCCTTCTTCACCAGCATGGAGCGGCCACGAAGCTGATCGGCGTATTTCTGTAACTCGGCCGGGTAATCCTTCAGTTCCGTCGCCAGCAGATGATTCTCAAACTGCCCGGCGAACTTCTCAAACCAGAATAGGCTCAGCGCATTAAGGATCGTCCCCTTGTCCGGAATGCCATTGGGCATGACGCAGTCGAACGCGCTGATGCGGTCGCTGGCGACGATCAGAAGCTTGTCGCCCAGATCGTACACGTCGCGGACTTTCCCCCGACGCACGGGGAACGGAAGCGTGCTTTGCAGAAGAGCGGCTGACATGCCGGGAGGGTATGAGGTGTCGGCGAAAAAGGAAAGACGCGGCGGCGCGCCACTTTTCGCGAGGTCATTCCGATTCCGGAAAGGAATCGAACGCATAGACGCAGAGACGCAGAGACGCAGAGATAGGACCGAGGAGGAAATGGGTCGGTCCAGTCTTATGACTTTCGAGAATGAAGTAGGGTGGGTGTACTCGCCCACCGTCGTGTTTTGAGTCAATACGACGACGAGGACGGTGGGCGAGTACACCCACCCTACATGTTGCTGTGGTCCCCTCTCGCTCGTACTCGGGGGAGAAGGAAACGAGCATCCCCGTCATCCATCCCGCCTCGGCGCTTTCCTCTGCGCCTCTGCGTTCGATTAGGCGTCGTAGAGGAGTAGATATCGTTCTTGCCAGTGCAGGCTGGACTGCCGGCGCCCTCTTACCGGTTTTCCGCGTGCCGCTAGTTCTGATCGTGGTCTTTGTCGCGGTCGTGCGTGTCGAGGATATTGAGCAGCGTGCCGGTCATCTGATCGGCTGCCTTTACTACCATCGCATTGGCCGCATACAGGGTCTTCGCCTGCTGAAGACTGACGAATTGCGAAGCGAGATCAACGTTGGAACCGTTACTACCGTCGGATTGGGGGGCGGAAGTGGTGTCGGCGGTGACGCCGGCGACGCCGACGCCGCCGGTGGAGAGCTCGACCAGATCGGCCCGCCGGGACTGGTAGCCGGGGGTGTCGGCGTTGGCGATATTATTGGCCGCGACGTTAAGCTGCGTCTGGGCGGCCTGCATGCCCGAGAGTGCGATGCCGAACAAGTCCATGGTGACGATCTCCCGCACCGCCGGGGTAGGCGCGTGCTATGAGGAGATTCGTCGCGGGCGGGAGGCCACTTAACCAATCCGGGGGGTCGTCGGGCGGTTTGATGACTGCCGCGCGGAAGATGGACAAGAGCGAACGAAGGTGAGGGGGCGGAAAGTAAAAAGTGAAAAGTAGAAGGAAAAAAGTAGAACGCGGGGTATGGAGCGTGAAACGTTGGACTGAAACGTGAAGACGTGAAACGTGAGAAGATTCTGCTAGCCGACGTCTTCTCACGTTTCACGTCTTCACGTTTTATGCTCCAAGTTTCACGATCCACGATCCACGTTCCGCATCCCGCGACGCGTGAGGCGCAGCCCAATCGCCGTCAGCGCGATCGCAGCCGTCGCGGGGACCAGCACCACCGCCATCATCACCAGCGACGCCTCGATCATCGGGTCCGACCGCTGGGCGTGGACCCACGTCATCATCGTCGGCGTGAGTACCTGCGGGTTCTGCGGCATGAGCAGCACCGTCGCGGGGACTTCCGTCAGCGAGAGCGCGCCGACGAGCACGCCGCCGGCGAGGAGCGTGGGCCAGGCCAGCGGCCAGACGATTGAGACGGCGGTGCGCAGCGTGCCCGCGCCGTCTACCGCGGCCATTTCGCGCAGCTCGCGCCAGGGGCGCGACCACGTGCCGCGGCCGGTGGCGAGGGCGATCCAGCCGAAACGGCCGACGTAGGCGATGATCGTGAGCGCGGCGGTGTCGTATGCCCATGTAAGGCCCGGCCGGTTGAATAGGCGGATGAGCGCGATGGCGAGAAGCTGCCCGCCGATGAGGAAGCTCGCGCCGGTGAGGGCGAGCAAGCCGCGGGTCCAGCGGCCGGCGGAGGAGAACGCCGCGACGGCGGCGACGCTGCCCGCGGCCAGCGCCACGAGGATCGCGCCGCCGATCTGTGGGCCGAATTCCAGGCCCATCTTCAACGGATCGGGCGCAACGCGCAGCGACGCCATGAGCGAGATGACGGGGACTGCCACGTTGAGGACGAGCAGCAGGAGCGTGGTGATGGATGCCCAGCGCGGCGCATCGAGCACCCGCGGCCAGCGGCCGACCTCGATGGAGTCTGCCGCGGAGACCTGGCGTGCGCCCCACGCGGCGAGCACGGCCAGGCCGATGGTCACAAAGAGCATCGGGGCGGCGGTTGCCACAGCCGCGGCGGCGCGGGCGGCCTGCCCGTGCTGTTCCAGCCCCGCGCCGGAAACCATCGGCCCCGCGATGAGATTATCCGCCGAGCTGAGCGAGCCGGTGTCGAAGACCATCCGCACTTCCGTCGCGACGACGCTAATGCCGGTCGGCTCGTAGACAGCGAATTCCTGGCTGGCCAGCACCGTGACCACCGCCAGCGACGCGATGATCGGCCCCGCAAGCTGGCGGAAGGAAACCCGCCAGAGCGCTCCGTCGAGCAGCGCCTGCTGCTGCACGCCGGTGTCCATCCGCCGGAGTGAAAGCCCGATCAATCCCGCCGGCACGGCCCACAGCCACGCCGCCAGCGACCAGATGCAGCGGAACACATCCGCAGCGCCGTTGGGGCGGAAGTCCACATGGATCGGCAGATGAAACGCGCCCACCAGCGGCAGATGGAATTGCATATCGCCCAGCGACTGCAACGCCGGCAGGCCCATGCGGACCAGTTGCTTCCAACCGTACCCATACGCCAGCGACGGCAGCAGCAGCGCCGCGGGTAGCAACACCCACAGCGCGCGGGCCACCGGCCCGCGCCCGCGGCCCAGGACGATCGCCGCGGGAAGGCCCATCGCCGTGGCGAGGATCGCGGCAAGGCCGTTGTACCCGAGCGTGCGGGCGAGGAGCGTGGTGCGAAAACTGTTGAGCGCGAGTTCCCGCCGCACTTCCGGGTGGAGCAACAGTGCCCCGGCCATCCAGGCGAGAGGGATCGCGCTGCACACGCACATGACTGCGACCGCGGGAGCTGCGGCAACGATCGAAGACAAATTGATACGACGCAAGCGGGAAAACCTTTCTTCTTTCCAAACCGTGGCACGGGCGGCCCGCCCGTGACGGCGGTGCGCCGCCGCATAGGCGGACACTCCGGCCGTCCAAAACTGTGTGGCACAGC
>JAQGHP010000186.1 GCA_028288775.1 Phycisphaerales bacterium
CCCAGTGCGGGCGACGATGGCCAGCGGGCGGTTGCCGTTCTTGACGACGTTAAGTTCATTGAGGGCGTTGTGGATGTCGTCGGGGTTATGGCCGTCGATGACGCGGACGATGAACCCGAACGCCTTGAGCTTCTCGGCCAGACCCTGGTAGCTCTGCTGCGGGCTGACGTAATCGCTTTGGGCGAGGTCGTTGCAGTTGAAGATGGGTATGACGTTGGTGAGGGCGTGGTCGACGAGGAAATCTGCGGCTTCCCAGATCTGGCCTTCGCGCGATTCGCCGTCGCCGATGATGCAATAGATGTTGCGGTCGAGGCCGTCCATGCGGGCGGCCGCGCCAAGGCCCGCGGCCACGGAGAGGCCCTGGCCGAGCGAGCCGGTCGCCGCGTCGAAGAAGTGGAAACCGAGCTGCGGATGAGGATGGCCGTCGATGGGGGAATCGATGGCGCGAAGGCTCAATGCATCGTCCTTAGTCATGGGGCGTGCATCCGCCTTGGTCTTGCCAATCACACCGCCCAGGTCCGCGTACGCCGCGTAAACGATGGGGACGGCGTGCCCTTCGGACAGCACGAGACGGTCGGCGGCGGGGTTCCAGGGGTCCTTCGGGTCCCAGCGCATCTGGTGGTACAGCAGCACCGTGATCAAGTGCGTAAGCGACAGCGCAGTGGAGGGGTGGCCGCTGCCAGCGGAGGTGGTCATTTCGACCGACAATTTGCCGATGTCGATCGCCTTGCGATTTGCTGCCGCTTCGAAGCTCATGGGTATCATCCTTCCGGGGTCGCGTCTGTTAGAAAGCCGCCGAACGGGGCGCTCGCGCCCTGCAAAGGGGCGGAGAATACAGCAGGCCCGAACCCTTGGCAATCGGCCGAAAGCCTGAGCGGCCGTGGGAAATCCGAATTCCGAATCCCCGAAATCCGAATCAAATCCGAATGACGAAATCCGAAGCCGGGAGGGAGCCACGAATGGACACGAATGCACACGAATGAATTAGGACTTCTTATTCGTGTGCATTCGTGGCTCCCGTTCTTCCTCGCTCCGCCGCGAAGTCCTTCGGCTGATTTATCCCTCTTGACAATGTTCGTTATCACGACTATAGTGATGACATGGATGCAGCGGAACGGACAACTCGGAATCAGGGCGAAGGCGCCAAAGGGCACAGCCCGGAGCAGGTCGTATTCCTGGGCGTGCTCAAGACGGCGGACGCATTGCAGGCCGAGCTGGCCGAGGTGCTCAAGGCTGGGGACTTGTCGCCCACGCAGTACAACGTGCTGCGCATCCTTCGGGCCGCGGGCGAGGGCGGACTGCCTTGCGGGCGGATCGCCCAGAAGATGCTCACGCGCGACCCGGACATGACGCGCCTGCTCGACCGGCTGGAGAAGCGCGGCCTCATTGGCCGCGACCGCGACCAGGCCGACCGGCGCGTCGTCCGGGCGCACATTACCGCGGCGGGGCGAAAGCTCCTGGCGGGGCTCGACGAGCCCGTCACGCGGCTGCACCGCGGGCAGCTGGGCCACCTGGGCCAGCGCGACCTCAAGGCGCTCGCCGAGCTGTTGCGGCGGGCCCGGGAGCGGGGCCAATAGCCCGTTTTTTAGTCAATTATCCGTTGTAACGGATAATGTTATAACGACATAGTGTTTTCGCCTTCGGGCGAATGGGAGTTCTTATGATCAGCGTCATCCCTTCGGACCAGCGGCACTTCGGTGACATGGGCTGGCTCCAGACCTATTGGCACTTTTCCTTCGGGGATTATCACGACCCCAAGAACATGAACTGGGGCGCGCTGCGCGTCTTCAACGACGACATCGTCCAGCCGGGCGGCGGGTTCGGAATGCACCCGCACCGCGACATGGAGATCGTCACCTACGTCGTCGAGGGCGAACTCGAGCACAAGGACCACCTGGGCAACCGCGGCATCGTCCATCCGGGCGAGGTGCAGGTGATGAGCGCCGGAAAGGGCATCACGCACGCCGAGTACAACGGGTCGAAGGAGAAGCCCGTTCACCTCATGCAGCTGTGGATTCTGCCGCGGAGTCGCGGCGGGCAGCCGCGCTGGGAACAGCGCCGCTTTTCTCCCGAACAGCGCGCTGGCCGTCTCCTGCCGGTCGTCTCATCGGGCAACGTCGAAGGCACGCTCGCCATCGATCAGGACGCCACGATCTACGTGTCGAAGCTCTCGCCGGGCGAGCAGGTCACGCACGAAAGCGGGCCGGACCGCCACGGATATGTGTTCGTCATCAGCGGCGCGGTCACGCTCAACGGCCGCAAGCTTGCAGTCGGCGACCAGGCGCGAGTGCAGGGCGAGCCGCAATTGCAGATCGTCGGCGAGGAGAACGCCGAGCTGATCTTCCTTGATTTGCCGTAATGGGCAACAGAGCAAAGGCTTTGCGGTGCGGCATTGGTTTTGAGGCATTTTGCGTCTTGTTGAACACTTTATTTTGAGCGAGGAATTTGTCATGTCGAAATCCTTAAACCCTGCGAATTACGCCGGGAGCGACGTTCCATCCCATCCTGTATTTCGCTGGGCCGCGACGATCGCGGCAAACCCGGAGCGGTACGGGATCATGCTGCTGCGACTCGTCGTAGGCATTGTGTTCCTCATGCACGGCGGGCAGAAGTGGTTCGTCTTCGGCCCCGCCGGCACGGCCGCCGCGTTCGCGAAGATGGGAATTCCAGCAATCGGCGCGTATGCGACGATGACCGCCGAGTTCGTCTGCGGGATTTTGCTGGTCGCCGGCCTCTTCACGCGCTTCGCGGCGGTGCCGCTGATCGGCGTGATGGCGGTAGCCCTGATCACTGTGCATGGCCGCAACGGGTTTTTCCTGCCCATGGGGTATGAGTACGTGCTGACCCTTCTGGCCGGCTTGTTCGCACTGCTGCTGGCCGGTCCGGGCGCGTTGGCCGTGGATGATTTCATCGCCGGCGAGCCGGCGGTCTAAAGAACGCTACGGGTTGGTCCACCCATCAAACAGGCGAAGGGCGAGGCAGGTCCGTCGCCCTTCGCCTGTTTGATTGCGCCCGTCGGAGCTTGCGAATTTTTTGCTTGACCTTCCGATTACGCTTGTAATAGTCTATCGACCACAAGTGTAATCGAAAGGGCGGTCAGACATGGCCAAGGCGAACGTCCCGCAGATTTCGGACGCGGAGTGGGAGGTCATGAAGCTCGTCTGGGGGCGCGGGCCGCTCGTGGCGGCGGACGTGGTCGAATCCCTCGCGGCGCAAAATCGCTGGAGCCCGCGCACCGTCAAGACGCTGCTTAACCGCTTAGTAAGGAAGGGGGCGCTGGGGTATCAGGTCGTCGGGCGGCATTACGTCTACCGCGCGCAGGTCACGCGCGACGCCTGCGTGCGGCGCGAAAGCAGCTCGTTCCTCTCCCGCGTCTTTAACGGCAGCGCCGCGCCCGCGTTGGTTCACTTCCTCGAACACGAATACCTCTCGCCCGAAGAGATCGAGCGAATGCGGAGCATCCTCGACGGCGCACGCGAGCAGGAGGGGCGGCCATGAACGTCGCTCCGCTCCTTGACTGCCTGGCGTCGTCGCTTGCGTGGGTCGTGCGGTCGTCGTGGCAGGCTTCCGTGGTGGCCGCCTTGGTGCTGATTGCGCAGGCGCTGCTCCGCGGCCGCGTGTCGGCGCGGTGGCGATACGGATTGTGGCTGCTGGTCGTCGTGCGGTTGATCCTGCCGGCGCTTCCCGCGACGCGTTTCAGCCCCTTTAACTGGCTGCGGATCGAAGCGCCCGCGGAGGCCGTTGTGTCCGCGGAAGGCCCGCCTCCCACCCGCGTGGGAGCCATTATTCCCCGCCGCGATCCAATCGTCTCGCTCGTTGCGAAACCGATGATTGTCGCTCCCCAAGCGAAGGTTCAAGCCGATGAGATGGTCCCCGCGGTTTCACCGACGAATCGGCACGATATGGCAAGCGCGGCCGGATCCGATGTTCCTCTGCCAGCCGTTTTCACCGAGCCACAAATTGCGGCACCTACCCGCGAGCCTGTGGCCGAACCATCGTCTGCTCCCGTCTCATCCCCCGCGCTACGGGCAGCGCATATTCGTCCAACTTCCGCGATTGCGTCGCCGCCCGTTGTTTCTCGGCGGCCGGTGATTTCGCTATGTGGAGCCGTCGCCGCGATCTGGGCGTTTGGGGCTTTGATAGTCGCGGCTCGCGTGTTGTGGGCTACGGGACGGCTCGCCCGCGTGATCCGAAGATTGCCGAAAGTGCGGGATCCATACGTAATCGAAATGGTCGGCGAATGCGCCGCGCGATTGGGATTGCGTCGTTGCCCGCAAGTGCTTGAAGCGCCCCAGGGGACGGGGCCGGCGCTGGCCGGCGCATTGCGGCCGCGAATACTGCTGCCCGCCGCGGCGATGCGGGGGCTGGGGCGGAACGAGTTGCGGCTGGTGATATTGCACGAGCTGGTTCACCTTCATCGGGGCGATCTGCTGCTCAACTGGCTGCTGGCGATGTTGCAGGCGGTTCACTGGTTCAACCCGGCGGTGTGGTTCGCGTTCGCGCGGCTGCGGGCGGACCGCGAATTGGCGTGTGATGAATTGGTCTTGTCCAGTTCTCCCTCAGAGCGCCGCCGAGACGACTGCCGGGACTACGGTCGGGCTATCTTGAAATTGCTTCAGCCGTCGCGTGCCGGCACGGTGCCGGGGCTGGCGGTGGGGGTATTGGACGGTGGGGGCTGGGCCAGGAAAGCGCAACTGCGCAGGAGAATCACCATGATCGCGCTATTCGATCGACCCGCCGGCCGCTGGCCTGTGCTGGGTGTGGCGTTGTCGTTGCTCGTGGGTGGCGTCGCGCTGACCGGCGCGGTGCGCGGGCAGGACGAGCCGGCGGCAAAGCCTTCCGATCCTCCCGTTCCCCAGACGGCCCCGCGAGAGGGCGCCACGTCCACGGCAGGGGGTGCCGCTGCGACTGACTTTGCCATCCCACCCGCGGCAGGTACGCCCGCTGCCGCGCCGCGTGGGGGAGAATCTGATTCTCCTCCCGCCGATTCTTCTCCCTCCCGGGGCCCGGGCGCCGCCACGGACCGCGCCGCGCCCGCGGCCGGACTTTCCGGCAGCGCGCCTGCGGATACGGGATCTCCAGGGGCCCTACCGGCCGACAGCCCGCCCGGAGCAGTTCCTGCCCCCGATGCCCCGGCCGGCGTTCCGGTCGCGGGCGGCCCGCCTGGCATGGGCCGAGGCATTGCGCCGGGCGCGGCGCCCCCCGCGGTTCCCAACGGGCGACCGGGCATGATGCCGGCATCGCCGGCCCAACCCGCGGCGATGGGGCGGCCGGGAATCGGCGGCCCAATGATGGGAGCAATGGGCGCAGCCACCAACTTTGGCGGCTTAGGCGGGGGCCATGGTTTGGCGGAATCAACCTTTGGCCGCGTGGAAGACCCGGAGGCCGCAAAGGCGGATGCCAAAACCGCCGGCCTGCTTCACAAGAGCATCGCCGCCTCAATGCAGGGCGTGCCCCTCGATGAATTCCTGCGTTACGTTGCCGACCAAACCGGCGCTGATATTTTCCTCGATGCCAGGGCGCTAGCGGATCGGCAGATTGTTCCCGATGCGCCGGTCACGCTTCAGGTGCGGGAGCCGCGATCGGCCCAGAGCCTGCTGGAATTGGGCCTGCGCAGTGCCGGCGGCAACGCCCTAGGGTACGAGGTTTCCAACGGCCTGGTCATCGTCACCACTCGCGCGGTGCTGGACAATACGTTGGTCACGCGCTCGTACGATGTGGGAAAGCTCATCGACACGGATCCGGGCGTCGATTTGAAGGCGCTGATTCAGAACGCCGTAGCCGCCGATACCTGGCGGGCGCCCGGGGCGAACGCCAATGCCGGCGGAGTGATCGGCTTGTTTAACCGCAAGCTCGTCGTGACAGCGACGGAGTCCAACCACCGCGAGATCGCCCGGCTGCTGGCGCTGCTGGCCGAGCAACCCGCCAAGGGCGGCTCGCCGGGATCCAATATGCGGCCGTCGTGGCTGGAAAAGTCATTACAAGACCTGACCATGAAACTGGATGAAGCCGAGTTGGCGATAGCGGATGCCGAAGCGACTGGCGGCCTCAACGATCCACGTGTAGCGGCGCTCAAGCGGCATCGCGAGATATTGCGGCAACAACTCAACGCGAGAAAGGCGGAACTGGACAACGCGCAACATCAGCCCGACCCCAAAGCCGATCCCACCAAGGGCCGCCCAATCACGCCGGGCCGGGAAACGGGCGGCGACGAAGGCCCGTCGAGCAGCATCAAAGCCGACCAATTGGAATTCCGCGCCGATCCAAACCTCACGATAACCGCCCGCGGCCACGTGGAAGTGCATGAGAAGCCGGCGGACAATTCCGGAAGCTCTGGCGATTCGCCGACCGCGGCTCCCAACGCCGCGAATCCCAAGGCAGGCTCAAAGCCCACCGGACAATGATGCAATCCATCACACGTTTCAAATGGGCTGAAAACCGCGCGGGTCGGCGACATTTCCTTTCCCCCGGCCCGCACTGCTCATACACTCTCTCCAGCCATGCCCAAGCTGTCCTTTGACATCGACGCCGTCATTTCCGGCCGTTCGCGACTGACTGACGATCAGGCGCTGGAGCTTTATCGCAACGCCTCAATGCCCGATCTGGGTGAGTGGGCGATGGCGGTCACCCAGCGGCTGCATCCCGAGGATTACCGCACCTACGTCATCGACCGCAACATCAACTACACCAACGTCTGCACCGCCAAATGCACGTTCTGCGCGTTCCGGCGCGACCATGACGATTCCGACAGCTACACGCTCAGCTACGAAAAGATCGGCGAGAAAATCCGCGAGCTCGTCGCCATCAACGGCACGCAAATCCTCATGCAGGGCGGCATGAACGACCGCCTGCCGATCGAGTGGTACGAGGAGTTGCTCTGGTACATCAAGACGAATTTCCCGACGGTGCATATTCACGCGTTTAGCCCGCCGGAGTTTGTGGAGTTCGAGCGGTTTTTCGGGATGGACGTTCGCGAGATCATCCGCCGATTCCATAAGGCCGGCCTCGCGACGATCCCCGGCGGCGGGGGGGAGATTTTCAACCCACGCGTCCGCCGACGCATCGGCATCGGAAAATGCAGCGGCGACGACTGGATGCGCGTAATGCGCGTTGCCCATGAAGAGGGAATGAACACAAGCTGCACGATGCTCATCGGGCATATCGAGTTCGTGCGGGAACGCATCGAGCACATGTCGGCGCTACGGGATATGCAGGACTATGCACTGCAAGGACTGAGGACTGAGGACTCAGAACTGGGTGCAGGATCAGCGGCGGTGGTCGAACGAGTGAAGTCTCGCTGGCCCGGCGTATTCGCAAAGTCTTCGCTCAGTCCTCAGTCCTCAGTCCTCAGTCCTGGATCCTATACGGCTTTCATCCACTGGCCCTTCCAGCGCGAGAACACGCCGCTGGGGCGGGCGAAGGAATGGGACGAAGCGACTTACGGGCCGTTCGATGACAGCACAAACGAAGACGTCCTCCGCGGCCGCGTCGTGCGGATGGCGGGGGCGGATGAGTATTTGCGCACACTGGCGATCGCCCGGCTGTTTTTCGACAACATCCCGTCACTGCAAAGCTCGTGGGTGACGATGGGGCCGAAGGTCGGACAGCTCGCGCTCTTCTTCGGCGCGAATGACATGGGCAGCGTGATGATGGAAGAAAACGTGGTGAGTGCCGCGGGGACGACGTACAAGCTGAGCGAGCGGGAAATCTGCCGCCTCGTGCGCGATTCGGGATGGGTTCCGGCCCAGCGCGACCAGTATTACCACGTCCTCCGCCGGCATGACGGGCCTGATTCTCCGGACCTGCGGCCGCTGGCGAACCCGCCGGTGCGGAACGTGCGGAAGATCGACAAGCAATTCATCGGCGCGGCACCGGGTTTGGATGACGGGCAGGACCGCAGCGTGCGGGTGCAGTTGCCGATCCTCAGTGCAACGGATGGGCCGCCGCGAGGGATCGGGGGGTAACAAAACCGCGAATGCGGCGGGGGATTTTTACCGCGGAGACGCAAGGCGCGGAGGCGCGCCCGACGCTCTGGCCCGCGCGGCGAGGGAAGAAGTTGAACCGCCAAGGCGCCAAGACGCCAAGGAAGAACAGATTCGTTTGGAGGTGGGATGCAGTCTCTGCAAGGCCAATCGCCACTCTTGAGAATTACATCTTGAAAGATCCCCCTCCTTCCCCTCGGCGTCTTGGCGCCTTGGCGGTTGAACTCTTTCTTCCCAGCCCAAAACCATTTACGGACCGCGCGGCACGGCAGCCAAGGCACGCCTCCGCGGTAGAAATTCCCCGCATTTTCTTCGCGTCCGTCTTCGCGCCCTTCGCGGCTTCGCGGTTTTCCGCACCGCGGCTTCTCTCGCCGGCGAAGAGGAGATCGCTCCGTCACCCTGGTCCAAGAATCGTGCAAGGCCTGATTGAGCATATTTGCTCCGCACGTTAAGATTCCCTTGCCAGATCCAATCCGGGGGATTTACCGGGAGACTCACATGGCCACTCCATGGCGAATGAAGGGGGCGTATTTCAAAAACTGCAATTGCGACCCCGGCTGTCCGTGCGATTTCTGGGCGGCGCCGACGCACACGTTTTGCGACGGCATGCTCGGCATGCACATCGACGAGGGGCGGTTCGGCGACACGCCGCTGAGCGGGTTGAACTTCGCCGGGACGTACCACTTCCCCGGGCCGCTGCATTTGGGGAACGGCTCGATGCAGGCGTTTGTTGACGAGCGGGCGGACGCGAAACAGCGCGAAGCGCTGCTGACCATTCTGAGCGGCAAGGCGGGCAACGCGTGGTTCCAGGTCGTCGCGAGCCTCATCACGACGATGCACGCGCCCAAGTTCGTGCCCATCGCCTGGGAGTTCGACATCTCCCGCCTGCACGCGAAGCTGAGCATCCCCGGCGAACTGGAAACCGAGAGCACGCCCGTGAAGGACCTCGCCAGCGGCAACGTGCACCAGGCCCGCGTGGTGCTGCCCAAGGGGATGGAATACCGCGAGTGCGCGGTGGCGACGACGAAGGTGCTGAAGGCGACGGGAAAGATCAGGTTCGATTGTCCGCCGGGCAACGCGTCGCTGGCGTTCGTGGAGCACACGCAGGATGGGTTGATCGCGTAGAAGCAGTTCACATGGCTTCCGTGGCATGGTTGAATAAGCGCGGAGTGCGGGGCTATTCCGTGGCATGGGCGGCTCGCCCATGAATTCGCCGCTATAGGGGCAAGCCACGGGCGGGCCGCCCGTGCCACGGCAAGACAACATGCCTACCAGGAATGCGTCTGAACATTGATGCATGAGCACCCGCACAATCCCCCATCTGTTTCGGCGCCCCGCCTGTCTCCCGCGGCGGGGGAGCGCGTGCTCTACGCGGCGGCCGTCGCGGTCTTTGTGTTTTGCGCGTGGCTCACCTGGCATTTCTGCACGTCGATGGGTGCGGAAATGGACATGCCCATGCCCGGCGGATGGACGATGTCGGGGATGTGGATGCGCATGCCGGGCCAGACGTGGGCGGGGGCGACGGTCATGTTCCTGGCGATGTGGGTGGCAATGATGGTGGCGATGATGCTCCCGTCGGCGCTGCCGATGGTGGTGATCTACCGGCGGGCCGCGGCGTTTCGGAATGACGGCCGGGCCGACCTGAGCGCCGCCTTGCTCATCTGCGGCTACTTCGCCGTCTGGGCGGTGCTGGGGTTATTTGCCTACGCGGCAGGGATGCTCGCGGCGCAGGCCGCGATGCGCTGGACGCCCGTAAGCCGGGCCGTTCCCCCGGCGTGCGGGGCGGCGCTGGTGCTCTGCGGAATCTTCCAGCTCACGCCGATGAAGTCCGCCTGCCTCCGGCATTGCCGCGACCCGCTCGGCCTCGTTGCCAGCCATCTGGGCGGCGGCCCGCTGCGCGCCCTGCGACTGGGGATTCACCACGGCCTGTTCTGTGCCGCGTGCTGCTGGGCGCTGATGGTGATTCAGCTTGTGCTGGGGATCATGATTATTCCGGTGATGGTGGCCGTGGCCGCGGTGATCGCGCTGGAAAAACTAATCCCGCGAGGCGAATGGGTGGCCCGCCTGACGGGCGTGGCTGCGATCGGGGGAGGGCTCGTTTGGATTGCGAAGACACTTCTCACAAGGTGAGATTTCGAGTCGGTTGCGCTCCCTGGCGAGTCCATTGCATATGGAATCGAAATCGCCATTAGATGCCCTGCGCCCTGACAGCCGATGTCGGTGCTCCCGAGGACGCCGTGCGGAAATCTCTCCTCATTTTGGAAATATCGCCGTTCTCTTCGCGGCACGTGCCTTGTTCATAAGCTTGGTAACCTCTACCGGAAGGATTGCCATGAACATGTTCCGTGTGCTCGCGGGCGTACTACTGCTCTTCCCCGCGGCGTTTTGCACTTTCGGGTTCCTGGCCAGCATTGAAGCGTCGCCGCACGCGATGTTGTTTCGGATCGGGTATGCCGTCGTCGGCGCGGGTTTGCTGGCCGGGGCGGTGAATCTGTTCGTCCGCGCGGCGTTCAGCCGAACTCAAACGATTCCCGCGCCATGACCAGCGGGCGGTTTTGGCCTACGTTGAGGAGCAATCCCGCGGCCATGAAGCTTGCCACCATGCTGCTGCCGCCGTAGCTGACGAAGGGGAGGGTGATGCCGGTCACGGGCATCAGGCCGGTGCAGACCATCAGGTTGATCGACGTTTGCGTTGCGAGCATTGCGACGATACCAATCGCAATCAATCGGCCGAAGGGCTCGCGCGTGGCGGCGGAGATTTCGATTCCCGCGGCGAAGAGCACCAGGTATGCCCCCAACAGCACCGCGGCCCCGAAGAAGCCGAACTGTTCGCCGATCAGGGCGAAAATCATGTCGTTGTGCGATTCGGGCACGGACTGGCCGACGGGGATGTTGCCGAACCCCTTGCCCGAGAGCGAACCGGAGGCGAAGGCGACCATCGCGCGGTAGGTCTGGTAGGCCTTGCGCTGGCGCTCGGCGGGGTTGTCGGCGTCTAGGAAGGCCTGCAGCCGCTCGCGCTGGTATTTCTTGATGACTTCCGGGAAGTGCTGCAGCACCGGCACGTGCTTGACGCCGCTAAACCAGATCACGGGAGCGAGCAGCAGGCCCACGCCGACGATCAGCCCCAAATGCTTCACCTTCGCCCCCGCCACGAACAGCATGGAAAAGAGCACGGGCAGGAAGATCATCGCCATCCCCAAATCCGGCTGCTTGAGGATGAGCACCAGCGGCACCAGCGCCAAAAGGAAGGGAAGAAAGAGCCCGCGCAGCGTGCGGTAATTGCTCCGGAAGCGCAGGAAGCGCGCCAGCAATAGCACGAAGGCGATCTTCATCAGCTCCGCCGGCTCAAGGCTGAAGGGCCCGAAGTTGATCCACGCGCATACGCCGTGGGTGGTATGAACGCCCGGCAGCGGGTGCCCGTGCGCCTGCGCCATGTTGCCCACCACCGTGTACAAAATGAGCAACAGGCTCACAACGTAAAACGGCCAGGCCACCCGCCCGATCTTCTGGTAATTCACGGCCTGGAACAGCGCCAGGCAGACGGTGGCGACACCCAGGAAAATCAGTTGCTTGATCCCGTCGCCCGGGGCCGCGGCGTAGATGCTGATGATCCCCATCGCCGACAGTACCGCCACCGCAACCAGCACCGGCCAGTTGGTGGCGATGCCCAGTTGCTGCCAGGTTTTTTTGACGGCGGTTTTGTTCATGAAGCGATCGCCGGGGATTCTACTCGAACCATGCGCACGCCACCGCGCCCCGACCGCAGGTGAGCAGCCAGATCGCGTCGCCCCGCTGAATCCCCGCGAGGCGGCGCGGCGCGTAGACCGCGAACACCCGCTTGTCCCCCTCGGCATCGGGAGTACACCGGACCAGCCGTGCGCCCAGCGCCAGCGCGGTGTTGCGGCTATCCATGACCAGCGCTTCGATCGGCTGGCCCCCGCGCCAAGCCGTCAGCCGCCGCCGCCACTTCAGCAGCGCGAACGCGCCGGTGAGCGCCGCGATGGGAAGGGCGACCTCCGCGCCGAAGAGCCGCCCGGAGATTGGGCCGGCGACTTTCGCGGAAGTCCAGTCGGTCGGGTCGGCGGGGTTGACGCGGATGGGGATTTTGTCGCCAGGGGTGATGAACTCCCCGGCCTTGCGGTCAGGGAGGCGGTCGGGCTTGGTGTATTGGTCCGTGCCATTCCAGGAGAATTGAAGTGTGACGATCGAATCAGGCGGCTGCGGGTGTTTGAACCTCCCCTTCATCTCGCCCACCTGGTATACGGTCGCATCAACCTCGACGCCGTCGCGAATCAGTTTGACGTCGTGCCGCCATTCCAGCACGCCCTGAAGAGCGAACCACGCCCCGATCAGTACCAGCACCATGGCAGTGAGCCACCAGAACCGCACGACCGGCTCGACCCATGCCCGGCGGCGCACGCGCGGCGTCACCGCACGCGGCGCGGGGGGTGGAGGCTGCTGAAGCGTCGGCGGTTCTGCGGTCATGGCAACTACATCCAGGATGACGGGGCGCAATCTTCCGTGGCATGGGTTTTCAACCCATGGCTTGCGGTACCCCGCACGCATCGGCGGTCGTCCGCCGATCCAGACCCACTGGCAAGCGAAACAAATGTGCAAGCAGCGCCCAGGACGCTCCGCTCTTGCCTTGGTCGGCGGGGTACGGCCGACGCTCGCGGGGTACCGCAAGCCATGGGTTGGAAACCCATGCCACATAGT
Organism: Phycisphaerales bacterium; assembly: GCA_028288775.1. Classification (GTDB taxonomy): domain Bacteria; phylum Planctomycetota; class Phycisphaerae; order Tepidisphaerales; family Tepidisphaeraceae; genus RYN-428. The sequence continues at coordinate 12,699 of JAQGHP010000186.1, forward strand.
TCAGGCATTGAGTCGCAGCCCGTCCGCCTGCGATTGAAGCCGCCGCCCGCGAAGGTTACAAGGTCGCAATGGCCGAGGCAATCGCACCCCCCACGTCCGGGCCGGTCCACGGTTCGCACTCGGCGTGGCGGACAGCGCCGCTTTGGGCGGGAGTAGGCGTGTGCGTCGCCGTCGCGGCTGTCATGGTTGCTGGCGGTCGGCGGACGGGTGGCCGCCTGGTCTACACCCTTGACGACGCGTACATCCACATGTCCATCGCCCGGAATCTGGCGAACGGTCACGGCTGGGGCGTGAACCCCGGCGAGTTTGCGGGGGCATCGTCCTCGCCTCTTTGGACGGTGCTGATCGCGGGATGTTTTCGGGTGCTTGGGCCGCGCGAGGCGGTCCCGCTCGTGCTGAATCTGCTGGCAATGGTCGGCGCGATCGCGGGGCTATGGCGCCTGCTCGCTCGCTTCGTGCTCGACCGTCGCCTGCTGGCGCTGGCGTGTTTTGCGATCGCGATGGCACTGCCGCTGCCGATGCTCGTCATCAGCGGGATGGAGCATACGCTGCAGATTGCGCTGGTTTTCGGGTTCGTCTTGTTCTGGCTGGACGCGCTGGACGGCCGGGCATGTGCGCGACGACTGGCAGAGGGCTCGGCGGTCGCAGCGCTGCTGGTGGCGACTCGGTACGAAGGTTTGTTCCTGATCTTCCCGGCGTGCGCGCTGCTGCTTTTGCGCGGGCGCTGGCGGCCGGCGGTTTTGTGGGGCGCGTGCGCCTGGGTTCCGGTGGGGCTGTACGCAGCGTACTCGCTGCGCCATGGTGGGGCGGCGTTCCCCAATTCCGTTTTGCTCAAGGGGAGCGCGCCGGGGAACCTTTCGATCATGGGCGTGTTGGCGTTTGTCGCGGACGGCCTGCGCCGTGTGCTGGTAGCCGGACCGCTGGCGGAACTGTTCCTGGCCGGGGCGGCGATTCTGGCATGGCTTTGGCGGAATCGCGATTCGCAGGCGCGCGGCCCGCGGTATCTGCTCGGCCTTTTTCTGCTGACTGCGCTGCTGCACGGACAATTCGCGGCGGTGGGGTGGTTCTCCCGCTATGAGGCGTACCTCATCAGCCTGGGCGCGGTGGCCGTCTGCGCCGTCGTCGCCAGCGTTTGGCGCGACGAGCGTCCCAACCGAGTTAGCGCCTGGGTGGTGACCGCAGCCGCGTGCATCGCGGCGGTTCCGCTGGCGGGGCGCGCGGTTGTGACGCTGTATCGCGATTGCCTCGCGCCCGGGAACATTTACCAGCAGCAGTGCCAGACGGCGTTCTTCGTCCGCGATCATTACGCAGGCAAGGCGGTCGCCGTCAATGATATTGGCGCGGTCTCCTGGTACGGCGGCGCGCACGTGGTGGACCTGTGGGGCCTTGCTGACCGCGAAGTATTCCGTGCCCGCCGGGAGGGGCGGTACACGCCCGCGGTGATGCGGCACGCATGTGTTGGGGCGGGTGCGCCGGTCGCGATCGTGTATCCGGGTTGGTTTGCGGGCTTCGGGGGATTGCCGCGGGAGTGGAAGAGGGTGGGCGATTGGACGATCCCACACAACGTCGCCGCGGCTGACGCGACAGTCGTCGTCTACTCAACGGACCCGGGGGATGCTTCCCGCACGGCCCGCGCCTTCGCCGAATTCTCGCGAACGCTTCCGCCGGAGGTGAGAGGGAAAGTGGGGGAGGAGAGATAAGAGTGTGCGGGGTGGTGAGCGGTGGCTCGGTGGGGCAAGAAACAGACGATTAAGATTAGGATTAAGATTAAGATTAGGATCGCGCTCTGAGGCGCATCTCCAAGCGCT
>JAQGHP010000192.1 GCA_028288775.1 Phycisphaerales bacterium
CCCTGCAGGCTCTGGAAACATTTCGAGCATTGCGACAGGCGGTGAAGACCGCGCCGCATGGCAAAGGCCTGGCCACGGTTGAAGCCGTCGTTCGCGACAAAGGCTTTGAACAATTGGCCAAAATGTACCAAAACGCGGTTCGGGAACATCCCGAAGCGCAAAAAAAGGGGCCTGCGGTTTAACCTGTCGTTGCGGAAAAAACGCCAGCTTTCGTCGCGTCACGCCCAAGCACTTTTTATCCACCGTCGGGGCGATGAACATCGAGCGGCGTTACTACGCGTGTCGCGGTTGTGGGCAGACCTATACGCCGTGGGATGCCTGGGCCGGCGTGGGGGCGATTCAAGTCACCGAACACGCCCGCAAGATGATCGTGACGGTCAGCACGGCCTGGTCGTTTGATAACGCCAGTGAGAAATTGGCGGATGTCTGTTCAATGAATGTCAGCGACGACACGATCGAGCGGGTCTGCCAGGACGAAGGAGAACAGGCCCGCAAGTGGCTGCGTGGCGATGAGCGGCCCTGTGAATCCCCCGGCGGCAATGCACTGGTCAAAGCCTTTGAGCAGGCAGCCGGCGAGCCGGAGTTTTACAGCGACGGCCTGAAGATCAACACCACCGGGGGCTGGCGTGAAATGAGGCTGAACCTGCTGCAAAAACGCCAACGGGCCACGCCCGTGACCCCCGAGAGATGGAAGGAGCGTGTGTTGTCCCAGGCGAGCGTGCGGCTGGCCAGTTGCGCCGTCGCCGACAGCCGACTGACCGGCGCGATGTGGAAACAGTGGAGTCGGCGAATGGGCCTGGAGGAGTCTGCGGAACTGAGTGTGCTGGCCGATGGCGCGCCGTGGATATGGGAGCAGGCGCAGCGGCGCCTGAGCCCCGCCGCCCAGTGGTGCGTGGATGTTTATCACGTCAGCGAACATCTGCATGGCTGCGCCAAGGCGATGTACGGCGAGGGAAGCGTTGCCCGCTCCTGGGCAGAGCAACGTCTGGAGGAATTGATCCAGCTGGCCGGCCCCCGGTTCATTGCGCAACTCGATCAGCGGATCAACTCCTGCACCCAAAGCGAACATGTCGCGGCGATGAAATCGCTGCGAACCTATCTTCACGGCAACCGGGATCGAATGTGGTACGCAAAACGCCTGAGCGAAGGCAAGCCAATCGGCAGCGGCGCGATCGAAGGCGCCTGCAAAAAGATCGGCACGCGACTGAAACTCAACAGCGCCCGATGGCGCCCGCGACGAGCCGAGCGCTTCGGTGCCTTGCTTTGTCTGGAGTATACCGACCAAATGCGGACTTACTGGCGATCACGAGCCGCCTGATCGCCACAAAGATGCGTTAGACCCAGTCAATCAGAGTTTCGCGATGTAGTGCGGTCGGAGCATTTGTTTATTGGTCTTCGCGCGGCCAAAGCCCTTGCGGGCCGAGCCAATGTTTAGCCGCCCCGCTTGCGGGGCGCTTCTCCGAGCGCTCACAGAAACGCCCCGCAAGCGGGGCGGCTAAACAGTAGAGTTCGAACGGGCTTTGGCAGCGCGAGACGCTGCAAGGGCAAATCCCACCCCGCGCGAGTCAACCAACCCACCCCCCAATCCCCGCCCGCCTACCATTGCCCGCAGAGCAATTTACGGAGAGAAATACCCCATGCGCTCATTCGACAGCCTTTCGGAACGAGAGATTCTCGCCCTCGCCATCGCCTCCGAGGAGGAAGACAGCCGCGTCTATGGCGACTTTGCCGAGGGCCTGAAAGACAACTACCCCGCAACCGCGGAGCTGTTCCGCGGGATGCAGCAGGAGGAGTCCGAGCACCGCCGACGCCTCTACGAGCGATACCGCGAGAAATTCGGCGAGCACATCCCCCTCATCCGTCGGCAGGATGTGCGCGGGTTCGTCACCCGCAAGCCGGTGTGGCTCGTACAGCCGCTGGGCCTGGACACCGTCCGCAAAACCGCCGAGTCGATGGAAACCGAGACCCGCCGTTTCTACCTCCGCGCCGCCGAGCGGGCCACGGACGTGAGCATCCGCGAATTGCTGACCGACCTTGCCGAGGCCGAGCGCGGGCACGTCACCGCCGCGGAAAACTTGGAGGAAAAGCTGCTCCCCCCCGAAGTACGCGAGCAGGAGGAGCACGCCCGCCGACGGCTGTTCGTGCTCCAGGTCGTGCAGCCCGGCCTGGCCGGGTTGATGGACGGCTCGGTCTCCACGCTCGCCCCCCTCTTCGCCGCCGCCTTCGCGGCCGCGCGCATGGGCCAAACCCACTGGCTCCCCTTCAAAGTCGGCCTGGCCGCATCGCTGGGCGCCGGCATCAGCATGGGCTTCGCCGAGGCCTTGAGCGACGACGGCAGCCTCACCGGCCGCGGCCACCCCTACGTCCGCGGCGTCGTCTGCGGCCTCATGACCACCCTCGGCGGCATCGGGCACACCATGCCCTACCTCATCCCCAACCTCCACCTCGCCACGTCCGTCGCCATCGGCGTAGTCATCTTCGAACTCGCCGCCATCTCCTACATCCGCCACCGCTACATGGAATCGCCGTGGGTCTCCGCCACCATCCAGGTCGTCCTCGGCGGCGTGCTGGTCTTCCTAACCGGGATCCTGATCGGAAGCTCATGACCCCAACTCCCTCTCCCTCCCAGGAAGAGGGCCGGGGTGAGGGTGACGCGCAAAGTGGAGCAGGAAGTAGCACAGCCGGACGACACCCACGCACCCCCGCCAAATCCCCTCGCGCCACCCATGCACGACCCCCGGCACGACGAATGCACGATGCGCAGAGCCAAACCGCGTTTTCGATAGCGCCAGGCCGGTGTCATGCACGACTTTGCACGAGTTTGCACGAGTTTTTCGATGCATTGCAGCAATATTCAGAAATTAGGAGGCACTCGACGTAAACCCCCTTCCCCGCCTGCACTGTTCGCTGTCGATCGCCCGCACCATTTCCCGTCCACCGTACCCCCGAAGCCAAAATTGCAAAACCACTTGCGTTCGCAACCCATGGTGATTTCCAAACGACGACCCACCACGCTCTTTCACACTATGAGGCAACGAGTTGCGCCTCAAAATGTAAACCTTTTGCTATATATATAGAGGGACGCACTTTTTTCGAGGAGAAACGACGGGAGCATTCAGCCCCGGCGGGGCGAAAGAATTTAGCCCACGGCGCGAGCCGTCGGGAAATGCCGCGGAGAAGCGACCAGCCCCGGAGGGGCCTAAGAGGCGTGGAATTGCCGGGTTTGATCGCTATCCGAAGGACGTCTTCGGACAGGGCAAAAGCGGAGTCCCCGAGTTTCGCGTGATCAGTTCCACCCGCCTTAACTGCGTCGGGCCGGCCCGAGGTAATCGAATGAGTGATTGGTTCTTTCAGCCATCCGCCAAATACCTGACGGCAGTCGAGCAGGCCCAAGCGGAGTTCCGCAACGTTTGGAATCAACTCAAACCGCCGCCTTTCGCCGCACCGTTTACCGGGGAAGCGGTTGACATTCGAGCGATGGACTACCTTGATTATGAGGGAATTGACGATCCGCCGTGTGGGATCGAAGGGGCTGCCCTGGTCTGGGGAGAAGTGCTCCGGCGGGCGGCTGACATGCGTTGGGTCATGAGCTATCGCGGAGACCTGATGCTTGCATCCTCCGACGAATCCATGCTGATGTGCCCCTTCCCACGCGTGTTCGAGGTAAAACGGCGATCGATTCCCCAGTTCGGCAAGTACCAGTGGGCGATGGAGCAGGCAATTGTCGAATTGATTGTCTGCGACAGAGGGGAGGAACTGATTCGTCGGTTATTGAGCCGGATCCCTCCTGACGAAGACGGGGGCTACACTTGGGAAATCACCGAAAGCAAGCAGGTTAGCAGCGTTTTGCGGAAATGGCTTCAGACGTCCCGTGGCGGCTGAGGGCCGTGCTTTTGGAGAGCAGCGTGGCACTGAAATGTGAGAATCAAGACCTCATCACGCAGTTCCTCATGATGTGTTTCCGCTGGGGCGTGAGCGACGGGAATTGACTTCACGGAGACGACCGATGACAGCCCCCGGCTTCGGCCAAGAGGCAGACGCTCAACTGTCCTCCATCGCCGCCCTGCTGGCGGGCCTGCCGTGCCGCTGGGGCTTCTGTGGCGGCTGGGCCATTGATCTCTTCCTCGGCCGCCCCACACGCCCCCACAAGGACGTGGACTTGGCCGTTTTCCGGGCGGATCAATTCACCGTCCGCTCCCACCTCGCTAGCCGTGGCTGGGCACTTCAGAAGGTCGTTGCGGGGAAGGCATTGCCGTGGGAGCCCGGCGAACTCCTGCGGCTGCCGGTCCACGAGATCTGGTGCCATCAACCGGCCTTCTTCCCCAGCCGCCTCGAACTGCTGTTCAACGAAACGGACGGCGCAAACTTCCGTTTCCGCCGAGATGCGTCCATCTTCCTCCCGCTGGACCGGACGGTCCTCCCGTCCGACAGCGGCTTGCCCGTGCTCGCGCCGGAGATCGTGTTGCTGTACAAGGCCAAAGATGCCGCGTCCCCGCATAACGCCGCCGACTTCGATTCGGCGCTGCCCCGCCTCACTGCCGAGGCACGAACGTGGCTTGGAGAGGCGTTGAAGAAACTCCACCCCGGGCATCCGTGGCTCAACTTCTTGTAACCAGAGCCCGTACGATGGGTTCGCCCAATCCCACCGCCCGCCGAACGTACGATCCGATTGACAATCCGTGCCGTGCGTAGGCACGATTCAGCGTCCCCAGCCCCGGAGGGGCGAAAGACCTTAGCCCATGGCGCAAGCCATGGGAAAAGAACAGCGAAAGGCAACCAGCCCCGGAGGGGCGTAAGAAGTGATCGGAACCCAATGTGCATCCGAACGCTACTTACGCCCCTCCGGGGCTGGTTGTATCTGCTACATTTGCCACCCACGGCTCGCGCCGTGGGCTAAGCTCTTTCGCCCCTCCGGGGCTGTCCGCGGTCGTGTGTTACCGGCCTATCCGGTTGCGGCAGTCTTGTTCCATGCCATCGCTCGGAGCACCACATGCCCCAAATGCCCCACACCTGCGAAACGTGCGGCAACCAGATCACCATGGCCGTCGGCCAGCGTCATTGGCCTTGCC
>JAQGHP010000213.1 GCA_028288775.1 Phycisphaerales bacterium
CTACGCGGACCTGCTTATCTCCCAGTGCAAAGACTCTCGCGACATGACCGGCCACTATCCGCCGATCTGCTACCCCTCCAACGGGGAGCCGGAGATCAATTCGCGGCCGTTTCGTTTGAATGTGAACGGCAGGTGGATTTGTGGCATCGAATACCACTTCACGGCCCGGCCCGACACGAACTCGGGAATGGTGCGCAAGAGCGTCTATAACTTTTTTGTCGTGCCCGGGAAGGGCGTTGTGCCCGATATCAGCGATGTACGGGCGGCGGCGGCGAATTACCAGCGGCGGGTCTTCGGGGCCGCACAGTTCCAGGTCGTCATGGACGCGGACCATCCGCAGGAAGACCGCGACCAGGTCTTCATCACCCTGATCGGCGCGGACCCGGACCTCATCGGGGTCCTCGACGCCGCACAGTAGATTGCAAACGGGAAAGTCGGCAGAACATGAGCCAAGAAATCCAACTATCGTCCAGCGGCCAAGGCCTCCCCACGCCGGCGACCCCCTGGGGTTCGTCGGGCTCTCTGGGCGCGCCACAGCAACCCCAGCACACGCCGATCGTCAAGATTCACCGCCTGCTGCGCGGCCGCTACGCGGTGGCGCTGCTGCTCGCCGCGGTCTTCGCCGGCGCGGGCGCAGCCGCGGGTTTCTTCCTGCCGCGGCCGGCGATGGAGAGCGTGGGGCTGATCGAGATCAAGCCATATACTCCGACGCCCGATGCCGAAAAATATATCCCCCTCTATCCGTTTTACGTCAGCAACATCATTGCAAAGCTACACAGCGAGCGGGTCATCAAGGAAGCGATGCGCAATCCCGATTGGTTGGCGCATCGACCGGGCAAATCGTCCGAAGCGGTCATCGAGTTTTCCAACAACCTTGTTGTCAAAGCACTGCCGAACACACCATTGATCCAAGTCACTTACACCGATGACCGGAAGGATTCTAAGGAAGTCTGCCCTATTGCCGTCGCTTCGTTGATCAAGACCTACCAGGATCTCTACGGCAATGAAGACGTTCGCGACTTGGACCTCCGTATCGACTATTGGAAGGAGCAATCGAGGAACTTGGGTCAACAAATCCTTTCCAAAACCCTGCTGATTAATCAGTATTTGGAAACGCTTGGCCAGCAGCCAGAAGTAGTGCTCCAAAACGAGATACAGAACTACGCCGCGTCCGAAAAGGAAATTCACGTTCGCCAGCAGATGCTCTATGATTGGGAAACGGAGCTCAACCTTGCCCAATCAACGGTGTCCAAAACGCCTTATACTGTCGAAGATTTGGCCCGCGTGGACCCGGGAATGCAGGCGATGTACCAGCTCCTTGTGCAGGAGCAGAATGCGCTCAGCCAGGCGGGCACATTTCAAGGCCAGAACAACCCGCGCATGCAGATGTTGAGCAACGCGGTCGAGCTTCGCAAGGCGAGCATCGAAAAGAACGCCAAGCTCCTTCGAGAGCAGTTCTTCATCATGCAAAGGCCCGACAGCACCGGCGGCGTGTTGATTCCCAAGGACCTCACGCCCAAACGCCTAGAACTCGCGCAGATGAAAGAAACTCTCGCGAAGCAAAAGCGGGAAATGGACGAGCTGAGCCGGCGGACGGGCGAGGTGAACACATTCAAGGCGGAGGTCGCCAAGCTCGATGAATCGCTCTCATTGGCCAAGAAGAAACTCGAAGAATTCGAAACCCAGAAGCATTTCGCCACGGTCTTTTCCGTCGTCGATCCCGCCAGTAGCCCGAGGGTTTCCGCCGACCGGCGCATCGCGTTCACCGCGCTCGGCTTCCTGGCTGGCGGCGGGTTGCCGGTGTGCCTGATGCTGCTGGCCGGGCTCCTCAATCCCCGCTACCGCTACTCGGACGAGACCACCGGCGAGCAGACCATGGGCCTTACGCTCTTGGGCATTCTGCCCGATCTGCCCGACCGCCTGAGCGACCCGGAGCAGGCTTCCATCGCGGCCCACTGCGTCCACCAGATCCGCACGATGTTGCAGATCAACAACGGGCCCGACGAGCGCCGGGTCGTTGCCGTCACCAGCGCCGCGCCCGGCGACGGGAAGACCAGCCTCACGCTGGCCCTGGGCCTCAGCTATGCCGCGTGCGGCACTCGCACGCTGCTGATCGACTGCGACCTGGTCGGCATGGGCCTCACCAGCCGCATGAACGTGTCCGCGCCCGAGGGCGTGCTGGAAGCCATCTCGCACCGCTCGCTGCTGGAATACATCTGCACCACCGACATCGCGGACGTGTCGATCCTCCCGGTCGGCACCGGCCAGACGCTGCACGCCAGCACGCTCTCGCCCGCGGCACTGCGCCGCCTGATTGAGGAAGCCAAGAAGCACTTCGACACGATCCTCGTGGACACCGGCCCCGTGCTCGGCAGCATCGAGGCATCACTCGTCGCCGCCGCGGCGGACGCGGTCGTGCTGACCGTCTCCCGCGGGCAGCAGCGGCCGCTGGTTGAGAAGGCCGTGCAGCACCTGCAGGCGATCGGTGCCAAGCTGGCCGGCGTGGTCTTCAACCGCGCGCAGGCCAACGACTTCGACCGTTCCATCAGCGGGCTGTCGCTCCGGTCGGCTGCCGCGGGAAGCGGGCATCAGGCCAGCACCCGCATCGGCCCGGTCGCACGGGCGGTGCAATCCGCGTTCAACCCGAACAGCCCGGACCAGGACTAGCCAAGGCCGGGAACGCCGATTGCTCGAACTAGGGCCACGGCACAAAATGAATTTGTGGTGCAAGAGGGTGCAAAGTGGTGCATCGGCTGAGTAACGCATGACGAGCACTGAGGTAGTTGTGTCGCCCGAAGCTTCTGCCGCAGTGGTCGTCGCCGCGCCCTCCCCCGCCGCCCCGTCCGCCACCCCGCGCACGGTGTGGGGCCTGGACCCGCTGCAACTACACAACCGCTACTGGGCCGCGCACGGCGTTCAGGTCGTCGCGCAGGGCGAGCCTTCGGAAATCATCAAGCACGCCGAGCTTTATCTGTTGGTAGACCCCGGCACGCTCGCGCTGTTTCAGCTCGGGCCGCTCATGGAGGCGCTGAACTGGATCAAGCCGCAGGTGCTGTTCGTCCGCCTGCACGATTCGCGCGACCGCGGCTACCGCGAGAACGTCGTCCTCGACCGCTCCGATCGCTTCGTTCGCTTCCAGCGCGTTTACGACGCCTCGAGCCGGCTCACCCGCGTTGCGCTCACGCCCGATCGTGAAATCGCCCGGCTCTGGCAATCCGCGCCCGACCCGGTGAAGGGTTGGCGTCGGCTGCGGCGCTTCATCCCCCGCCACGACCGCGCCACCCGATCAACTGCCGGGACGGTCTACGACCGTTCCACGGGCCGCGAGCTTTCGCATTTCATGCACGATCTCGTACAGACATGGCAGCGTCCCGATTCGACGGTCATGCGGGCCGGACGGGCGACGAACGGGGTATGGAAGGATCCGCAGTCGAAAATTGATTTGTCCGCCAAGTTCATCGGCCCGGTATGGGTCGGGGCCGGCCGCACGGTGGAAGCCGGCAAGACGGTCATCGGCCCCGCGGTGGTGTGGGACGACCCGGCGGTGCGCCCGGCCACCGAAGCCATCGAGTGGCTCGACATCCAGCCCACCACCCCCCCGCCGCCCCCTGACGACGGGACTCCGCGCGGCCCAGGGCCGGGCCTGCTCGACCGGGCGGCCAAGCGCGGCTTCGACCTGATCTTCAGCCTTTGCGCGATCCTCGCCACGCTGCCGCTCTATCCGTTCCTGATGCTCGCGATCTGGATCGAGGACGGCCGACCGTTCTTCTTCGCGCACCGGCGCGAAACCGTCGGCGGGCGGGAATTCTCGTGCATCAAGTTTCGCTCGATGCGCAAGGACGCCGAGAAGATGAAGGCCCTGCTCAAGGCCCGCAACCAGGCGGACGGCCCGCAGTTCTTCATCGACAACGACCCCCGCCTCACCCGCGTCGGCGGGCTGTTGCGCAAGTACAACCTCGACGAACTCCCGCAATTCTTCAACGTGCTGATCGGCGACATGTCGGTGGTCGGCCCGCGCCCCAGCCCGCGCCGCGAAAACCAGTATTGCCCCCCCTGGCGCGAGGCCCGCTTGAGCGTGCGGCCTGGCATCACCGGCCTCTGGCAGGTCAAGCGCACCCGCCGCACCGGATCGGACTTTCAGGAGTGGATCAAGTTCGACATCGAGTACGTCGAGCGCCACTCGTTCTGGCTCGACCTCAAGATCGTCTTCCAGACGGTCTCGGCGATGCTCGGCAAGATCAGCAGGTCGTGAAAAAGTAGGCAGAGGGAAGTAGGCAATAGGCAGAAGGTAGCAGGCAGTATGCAGAGGGGGAGAGATATCGCGATTTTCCAACTTTACAACTCGGTTTTGCCCCGCATTTCTGCCTTCTGCCTACTGCCTACTGCCATCTAGGTCTTCGCTATGAACATTCGACCCAAGACAATCCGCCGGCTTTTCGTGTTGTTCGTTGGGCTTCTGATCGTCGTCGGGGCGGGCGTGCTGATGTGGGTGAACCGCCACCCCACCGACGCCGCGGATATCGCCCGCCTGCGCGCTCAAGGCATGTCGCACTACCAGTCGGGGGACTACGCGAACTCGCTGACCGAGTTGGGCGATTACATTCACAAAGCCAAGGCGCAGGACACTGACCCCGAAGCCCTCTTCGCCTACGCCACGTCCCGCATCAAGGTGGAGGCGCCCCGGTCGCACCATCTCTACGAAGGACTTCAGCTCTTCCAGCGCTACCTGGAAATCAAGCCCAACGACGAGAAGGCCCGGCACCAATTGCTCGAGCTCTACGCGACGCTAAGCTACAACACCGAAGCCGTCCGTCTGGCGGACGAGCTGTTGTCGAAAAACCCGCGCGACGCGGAGGCGCTCAAGTTCAAGACCATCGCGCTGAACAAGCAGCACAAGTTCGACGAGGCGCTGGCCGTCAGCGGCAGGCTCAACGAGCTTTCGCCGCAGGACCTCGTTTCGCAGGTGGTCACGCTGGAGTTGCTGTCGGAATTGCAGACGCCACCCGCCGGGCTGGTTTCCCACGCCGAGGCCTTGCGGCAGGCCCACCC
>JAQGHP010000214.1 GCA_028288775.1 Phycisphaerales bacterium
AGCAAGGACCTGAAACTCGACACCCGCGGCATCCCCGAACGCGGCAGCGGTACCGACGCCTCCGCCGCCATCCAGCTCGCCGCCGCCTCCATGTCGCCCGATGCCATGCACCGCTTCGTGCTGATGACCGACGGCAACTTCAACTCGGGAGACCTCGACGCCGCCCTGGGCGTCGCCATCAGCCAGCACATCCCCATCGATGTCATGCCGCTGCACTACGACGTGCAGAACGCCGTGATGATCGAACGCTTCATCAGCCCTACGTGGAAGCGCGAGAACGAGCCGTTCACCATCGACGTCATCCTCCAGTCCACCGGCAGCCGCCCGATCCCGGGTAAGCTCGAGGTTCTTCACAAGACTGAAAACGGCAACGAAGTTCTCGAGAAAGCCCGCTCGATCGTCCTCAAGCCGGGACTCAACCGTGAGAGCGTGAAAGTCCCCGCGCTGCAGCGCGCAGGCGTCCACCAGTTCGTCGCCAAGTTCACCCCCGAGGCCGGCGCGTTGCAGGCCGCGGGGGGCGCGATTAGCGCAAACATCGACAAGATCAACCAGCCCGCCGAGTCCTTCGTCTTCGTCAAGGGCAAGGGGCAGGTGCTCTACGTCGATAATTACCGCGACGCCTCCGGCCAGCGCGGCCCCGGCGAATATCTCGCCAACGCCCTGGCCGCCGAGAAGATCTCGCTCCGCACGATCACCATGGACCAGTTCCCCCAGAACCTGGTCGCCCTGCAGAACTACGATGCGGTGATTCTCGGCAACGTCCGCCACGGGGAAGGGGGCGTCACGACCGAGATGGACAAAATGATCGCCACCTACGTCCACGACATGGGCGGCGGCCTGGTCATGCTCGGCGGCGAGGACGCCTTTGGCGCGGGAGGCTGGCAGGGCTCGGAAATCGAAAAAATCCTCCCCGTGGACATGGACATCCCCGCCCAGCGCCAGGTCGGAAAAGGCGCGCTCGTCCTTGTCATGCACTCATGCGAAATGCCGGACGGGAACTACTGGGGATTGCAGTGTGCGCTCCAGGCCGTGAAGACCCTCTCCGAGCACGACGAAGTCGGCATCATCAGCTACAACTGGGGCGGCGCGGGAGGGAACAACGGCGTGGGCGGCGCGAACTGGGACTACCTCCTACAGGAAAAGGGCGACGGGTCGGGCGTCGCCGCCGCCGCCAATAAAATGAAGCTCGGCGACATGCCCAGCTTCGACGACTCGCTCAATCTCGCCATGAACGGCGCGAACGGCGGCTACTGCCTCGCCAAATCCAACGCCCGCCACAAGCACGTCATCATCATCAGTGACGGCGACCCCCAGGCGCCGATCCCCACTCTGGTGCAGCAGTACAAGCAAAACAAGGTCAGCGTCTCCACCGTAACCGTCTATCCGCACCAGATGGGCGCCTCCGGCTTGCCTCCCACGATGGAGGACATCGCCAAGCAGCTCGCCGGCCGTGCGTACGGGCCGATCAACACCAAGCCCAATCAGTTGCCGCAGATCTTTATCAAGGAAGCCACGATCGTCCGCCGCAGCCTGATCAAGGAGGACGAGAAGGGCATTGCCGTCCGTCGGCTCGACGCATCCGACGAGATGGTGCGCGGGATGCCCAACCCGCCGTCGATCTTCGGCCTCGTGTTAACGAGCAAGAAGAGCGACCCGAAGGTCGCCATGCCCTTCTCCGCCGGCTCGATGAACGACCCGCTGCTGGCTCACTGGCAGGCGGGGCTGGGCAAGGCCGCCGCGTTCACCAGCGACCCGACCGCCAAGTGGGGCGTGAACTGGATCGGGTCCCCCGACTACGGCAAGTTCTGGGCGCAGGTCGTCCGCTCCGTCTCCCGCCCGCCCATGAGCGGCGACTTCGACGTCCAAACCACCACCACCGGAACGAAGGGCAAAGTCACCGTCGAAGCCCTGGGCAAGGACGACAACTTCCAAAACTTTCTCAACATCGGCGGCAACATCATCGGCCCCGACGGCAAGCAGGTCCCCGTCCGCCTCGTGCAGACCGGCCCGGGCACCTACGAGGCCGAATTCGACGCCCGCGAGGCCGGCAACTCCGTCGTCGCCCTCAACTACAGCGGCCAAAAGCAGAGCGGCATGCTCCTTTCCGGCGTCGCCATGAACAGCGACCCAGAAATGCGCGACCTGCAGAGCAACGAAGCCAAGCTCGAGGAAATCCGCGAGCGCACCGGCGGCCGCCGACTCCCCGCGTGGGACGCCGGCGGCGCGGACCTGTTCACCCGCGACGGCCTTCTGGTCAGCGCCTCCCCCATGCCCGTGTGGGACTTGCTGATCCCCGTGCTGCTCGGGCTGATTTTGCTCGACGTCGCCGCCCGGCGTATCGCATGGGATTATCAATCCACCCGCCGGCTGGTGCTGGCGATGGGGGATCGTATCCGCGCCTTCACAACCGTCCGCCGGGTGGAAAGCCGCGGCACGCTCGACGCGTTCCGCCGGGTGCGCGAGGAGGTCGCCGAGACCAAGTTCCGTCCCGCCGAGGCCGGCGGCCTCGCGCCCCCCAAGCTCCCCGCGCAAACCTCGGCCCGCCCCGACCCCCGCGCCAAGTTCGAAGCCCGGGCCGGCGGCGTCGAAGGGAACATTACGCAAGTCGTCGGCGGCGCAACGGACAAGCCCGTCCCGCCGCCCCCAAAGAAAATCGAACCCAAAGGCGCCCCCTCCGGCGGCAGCCACACCGGCAGCCTCCTCGAAGCAAAACGCCGGGCGCAGCAACAGATCAAAAAGAAGGAAGAAGGCGAGTAGAAAAAATCCGGCCTCCGAGCCCCGAAGAGAACACTTAACCACGAAGGCACGAAGTCACGAAGGGATGCAAACAAGCCATATCGCTCTTTCATTCTTCGTGTCTTCGTGCCTTCG
>JAQGHP010000253.1 GCA_028288775.1 Phycisphaerales bacterium
GGGTGAACTGCGGATTACCGGTGGTGACGATGAGTTCCGTCGGCTCGGTGGCGACGATGATCTGCGCATCCGCTGCGCCAGCTCCAGGCTCTGTGGCCCCCGGTGCGGCAGGAGCGCCCGCCGCGGGCGCTCCGGCGGCCGCAGGCTGCGGCGGCGGAGTCGCGAGCTGCGCGCCTGCGTTGGCAATTGCGGGCGGAACGTCAGTCGCATTGGCCCATGGGCCGGTCACAGCGGGCGCACTCACCCATCTCTCTCCCGCTTTCAGGTAGTAGCGCCGACCCGTGCCATCAAAAAGCAGGATGAACGGCGTGTTCGCCACCTGCGACACGCCGGGCTGTCCTCCAACCGCCTGAAGCCGCGGCGGCCCGTTTATCAAGACGAGCGTGGCCGGCGTCGTGCTGATCAGAATATGCGGTGGAGTCGTCTGGATGCGCTCCGCCTCGACCTTCTCCATATGCGCGGTGTCAAGGCTGGCTGTGAGCTGATCGAGTGGGAAGGTCACCGCCACCGCCGACAATCGCCCGCCGATCGCGCGGGCGAAATCTTGCTGTTCCGCGGGCGTGGACCCGGGCAGCCGCGCGTCCTTGACCGTCACTTCGCGGAGGGTGACCATCCGCGTGTCCCGGTCCGTGACGGCATGTGCAGTGAACCACGCAGCGCCGAACTGCGGGTTGGCCCCCACCCGGGCCAGCGACACCGCCACCCGCGCGGTGAGCATGTCGCCCTTCATCACCTCAGGCTGCGGCTGATATATTTCGACTCGCCCCTCCGGCGCCTCCAGAGAGACGGGCCAGTAGGTCACGCCTTGCGCAGCCGGCTGATTTGCGATTTCGGCCGGCGGGTCGGCCGCCGGACTCGACGCGGCACACCCGATCCCGGCAAAGCCCAGCAGTAGCAATGGATGCACAAGCGGGTGCCAGAGCCGAACGATGCGAGGCGCCGTACGGGAATGGTAGATCGGGCACATGACGAACCTCCGAGGCTGAAAATTTACCTTCTCACCAGAGCGATGAAGACGCTCATGGTGACGAGCGAAGCGACCGTGCTGATGAGCAGGGCCGACGCGGTCTCTCTTTCGCCAATCTGGTACTGCACGTTTTATGGTTCACGATCGCGGCGGCCTTCATTGATGATGGCACAGGCGGGGATCATGGTCTGTTACGAACAACTGCTACACGCCGTCTCCAAAGCAACGGCCATGCCGGTTAGGAACCGGACCGTCGTTTCAGGTCCTACCCCGAGCAACAGCCGGGCTGGCGCGCCGGGGCCCACTTCAGTCGGCTTGGCTCGCGAGTGATTTGAAGGGAGTGGTCAGGAGTCAGGTTGGCGCGCACGGGCGTGGGGGTAGCAAATCTTTCCGACGGGCCAGAATCCGATCCGCAACTCCACGTGAGCACGAAATCGCGATCCGGGCTCGACGGCACGTCGCCCGCCATAGCAACAAAAGACGCGAATGCAGCGCGACCATGAGGTCGCCACGATTCGGTCGTCATTTGCGGTAATCTTTCGTCCGGCCCTGCTGGCAATTTTCTTATGCCGCCCTAAACAACTAACGCATAACCACGGCTAAAAAATCAACTGAAACTGCGCCTGGATGATTACCTCGTTGCCGCCGTGGCTGGAGAGGACGTCGTCGATCGTGCTGCTGATGGGGGAGCCGTTGGGGAGATAGGTGGCAGCGCCGGAGAACTTGGCGCGGTGGCCGTAGAAATAGTAGTTGAAGCCGAGCGTCAGGTCGTAGACGACGTGCTGGGTGCCGGCGGACAACTCGCGGCTGTCGAACTCGATCCATTCGAATCTTGCGAAAGGCTCCCAGTGGTCCTCGATGAGGTAAGAGGCCAGAAGGCGGAACGAGGCGTCGTAGGTGTTGGCGGACGGGCCGGGGCCGGTGAACCCGCCGTTGGTGAGCGGGTTGCCGCCGTTGTGGCTGACGTAGCGGCCCAGGTAAGCGCCGTAGAGGCTTAAGTTATTGGGCAGCGTGTACTGGATATCCGCCACGTGGGTGAATTGGCCGGTGTCGCCCGCGCCGGTGTAGTCGAATCCGGCGCCCAGGACCAGCAGCGGCTGCTTGTTGCCCAGGGCGGTGAACTGGGTGTAGTCGCTCCAGTCGCCCATCAGCTTGAATTCGAACCGCCCCGCCGTGCCCCAGTCGGCGGTATTGGTGGGGAACTGTTGGAAGGTCGTGTCGAAATTGCGCTCGCCGCTGGTGATGGCAATTTCCGTGCGGAACGGATTGTTCCCGTCGAAGCCGTAGCTGATGCTGGCGCCTTTTACGATGTCGTCGCCGTTGAGCAGCACATTGTTCACGATCGAGCGGCCGGGGGTCAGCGATCGCGTGGCATAGATGATTTGCTCGTGGTCCACCGGATCGCGGATTTGCCCGGCTCGCAGCGCAAAGGGCGTGTTGGGAAGGTGGTACCGGCCCCACGCGTCCTGAAGGCCCAGGTTCCCGGTCGTATCGCTGGTGGCCCAGATGAACTGGAATGTCAGGTCGGGCGAGAAAATGTTTCCGTCGAGGATGAACTTCATCCGCGGCAGCTCGAAGCCGTTTTGCGTGTCCCCTTCCGTGGCGGTTGCACGCTCGCGGTAATTGGTGGCGTTGCGGACCTGGACGAACGCCCAGGGGTGCAGGAGGAAGTTGCCGTCCTCGCTGCCGATGAAGAAGCCCGTGTTGCGGCGATAGCCCGCGGTAAGCCCCTCGACGTCGGCAAACGTGCTACGCCGATCGGCATCGCGACGGAGCTGGTCGATGGTCTCCTGCGAATCGGCCCCAGCGGGGCTGGGCGCGGTGCGCGGGAGCGAGGCGGGTTGGGTCGCTGGCTGAGACTCCGCCACCTTTGCCCGAAGCTCCTTCACCTCCGCGCGCAGGGCACGGACCTCGTCGAGCAGTTCCTGTTGCGTCGTGGCGGCGGCATCCTTCTCGCCGGCCCATGCGCGCGTCCCCGTGCCGCGGCAAATTACAAATGAGCAAATCAGAAACAACAGCGCGTCCTTGTAATTTGCCCTCATGTAATCTGCTCCTGGCCGGGTTCATGCGGGGATTACCACGTCCTTGGTTTTGGGCATTGCGTCGAACGTCGCCTTGTCGATGTTGAGATGCGCCATCACCAGTTCCGGCGGTGTGTGCGTCAGCCACATCGAGAACGAAAGATCCTGATAATAGCTGCTCTTGAACATTTCCAGGAAGACCAAATCCGTGTCGCCCGTATTTTCGATGTAATGCAGGAGGCTCTTTTCCACGTACCCCACGTCGCCCGCCTGAAAATCCATTGTGCGAGCTTTATTACCCGTCGCCACGACGGTCATCCTCCCCTTCCCGCTTATGTAATATTGCCACTCATCGGAATTCGGGTGCCAGTGCAGCTCCCGCATGCCGCCCGGATGGACCGTGACCATCGCCATCGCAACCGCCTTGGAGACTTTGAACGTGCTCGAATCAACGATGCGCACCTCGCCGCCCTTGGTCACCTTCGTCGGCGGCATTTCCATCGTGCGGAAGGCGTAGTCGTGCGGCGACTTCCCGTCCGCCCCCTCGGCGGCTTTCTGGTCGGCCTCGAGAGCGCCGGGGACCGCGGTCTGGAAGATGAATAATTCCTGCTTCGGAAGATTCTTCAAGGCCGACTGGCCGACCCCGAAATTCTTCGACAGGATATCGGGCGGCAGGTGCGCCATCGAATCGCTCAGCAGGACCGTGTCCGACTCGGAAAAATCCCCGTCGTCGAACACCAGCATGAATTCCGCGCCGTCGGGCTTGAGGCCCTGGATCGAATGCGGAATCCCGCTGGGGAAATACCACAGATCATCCTTCTTCACGTCGGCGACAAAACTCTTG
>JAQGHP010000314.1 GCA_028288775.1 Phycisphaerales bacterium
TTGACCTGATGCAATTCGGTGTTATCGGACGGACAGCGGAACATGGACGCGCCATTACTCCTGCTGCCGCTGCCGCGGGCGATGGACAGGTAGGGCGCAAGCGGGCATTGGCTCAGATCGTTGTAAGGAGCGGAAGTCGGATCCCAATAGACCCAGTCCCAGAGCATCTGCGGCGGGCCTTCGGCGCCGCCGGGCATGAGCTGGCGGTGCTCGTTGGTGTACAAAAGCACCGCCATCCCGAGTTGCCGTATGTTACTCAGGCATTGTACTTGTTTTGCGCTCTCCCGGGCGCGATTCAAGGCCGGCAGCAGGATGGAAATCAGAAGGGCGATGATCCCTATCACAACCAGAAGTTCCACCAGCGTAAAACCCACATTTTCCGATGTACGGCGCGCAGAGCGAAGTGACATGATACCTCCAGCGGCTGCCACACTACGGTGGAACCATATATGTTGTCAAGAATTAACTGGGAATTGCGTTCCCCCAAGCGAGGCAAATTCCTGAAATGTTTGATAGAAAGCGCGGTTATGCCGGGGGAGCCGGAAATTTACAGATGGCGCGGCCAAGTTATCCACGAGGCCCGCGTCAGCGGCGGTGGAAACCTCAACGGGCGCAAAGCAAAGCCGCACCTCCTTGGAGGTGCGGCTTGGGTCGACTAGATCGCCATCCCGGGGTTGTCGGAGAGCGGAAGCGTCAACTAGTACCTGAAGTACAGATCGCAATGCAATTGCTTCTGTTGCGCGGCATTGGTGGCAGTGCCCAATGAACCGCCTGTGTCGGAAAAGCCGATTTGATCAGGACGCAGGCTTTCGACGTGACCGTCGGCAAAGCCCTGGTTGCCCCGGTGGATGTGACGGAAGGCAAGTACGTCGTCGTCGTTCACATCAGCGAGGAACGCGCACGCGTCGTTGGGATACTGTTCCTCGACGATAAGGATCTTCTCGGCCGGGCGATAGATATCCGTGATTCTCACGCCCAAAATCAGATTCCCGGCCGCGTCCTTATGCCAAGGCAACGCACGCATCAATTCGTTAAAGGAATAGCTGAAATTTCGCGGTTCGACGACGACAGTGCCGGTCCTGACAAGGCGTTGGTCCTCAGAATCCGACGGGCAATTAAAAACCTGCTTCCGCGCGTTCGTCGTGGGGCCCAGATATGGCCAGAGGGACCCATTGGTAAAGTCGATGACGCCCACGGACAGCATCGGGAAGGCGAACCAATAGACGGTGGGCCCGGTATCCCCGATGAGGGCCGGGACGGGGAGGAAGTTCTTATTCTCCCCGACGTACATCGCCAGCGCCTGGCCAATCTGCCGCATGTTGCTGGCGCATTTGATCTGATTCGCGTGCTCGCGAGCGCGCTGGAGGGCCGGGAGCAGAATGGAAATCAACAGCGCGATGATTCCGATCACCACCAGCAGTTCCACCAAAGTGAAACCCACATTACGACATTTACGGCGCGCGATGCGAAATGACATGAGTACCTCCACGAATTGAGAATAGGCCGGAACCGTATCATCTGTCAAGGATTAACCGAATTTGCAACGTCAAAGTGACGCAAGCTTTTGGCAAGAACACGGTTGAAAGAGATTATAGGAGCAATTCCGGGGGGCTGGAACCAACGGCAGGCGACTGCGTCAAAGGACCGGCCGCCCAATTTTTGCGCGCGATGTGCCCGAGTCGATTTTCCCTGTGCCGAGCTTTCGTGGATGGAAGATCCTGCGCGCCCGGGCGTGGTGCCTATCGTTTACTCTTCGTGCCTTGATCGCGCCGTGTCCCCACACCGGAAGAAGGAGCCCCGATGCGCCTTACGAACTTTCCCATGCTCTTGACCCTCGGTCGATACCTCTCCCCGCCCCCCGGCGTGCTGGCGGGGCTGCTCGTGATGCTGCTGACGGCGCAAGCGCCGGCGCTGATTATGGTCGGCAGAGGCAACGACCCCGTCTCCGACCATAACTGGCCGGCGGGTTCGCTGGATCTGGCGAACCTCAAGTCCCGCGTCGGTTGGTGGGAAGGGCCGCCGTTCGGCGGGGGGCAATGGTGCTTCCTCTATCGCGGCGACGCCAAGGCCGCCCAGGCCGCACTCGATCTCTTCGCCAAAATTCGCGCACCCCGGCTCGACGTGTTCGTCCACGGCGACGGGCCTGTCGAAAACGGATTCCTTAAGGACGAGAAGGACCCCAAGTCCGACACGCACGTGGATTGGTCGTTCACGGTATGGAACCCCGAGAGTTGGAACCACCTGCACAACGGGGCCAATAGCCGCTTCTCCGCCGAGGACCCCAACGGCGGATACCACCAGGGCGTCGAGCCGCCGCGGATCGACCTGTATGTCGGGGGAAAGGGGATCGACCTGGCCTCGATCAAGATGCCCGCGGGTGTGACCGTGACCGATGAGCGCGCCAGCGCCGCAGGGATCGACGGAGGGTCGGCGATCATCGCCGACTTCTATGACATGTCCACCTCCAAGCCGATCGACGGCGCGCAAATTCGCCTGGAAAACTCGGGGCCGAAGAAAGAAGGCGCGGCGGCCGTCACCGGCAAGGCAGATGCGAAAGGGCACTTGTTGCTCAAGGGCGTGCCCGCGGGGTCGTACCAGGTCCTCGCATCCGCCGAGGGATATGTCGCGCGGGTTCTGGGCTACGCCGAGTTCCGCGGGGACACGCTCAAGCGGTTCACGGTCGAGCTCGCCGCCCCGGGGGAAATCGAGGGGACCGTCACCGACACCCGCGGCAAACGGATCGCCGGCGTGAACGTGCGGGCGGACGCCGTCGTCGCCAGTAACGGTCGCGGGTACCTCCTTCCCGAAAGCAAGCTCGCCGTCACGGATGACAATGGGCATTTCGTGATTTCCGGCCTGCCGCACGGCTCGGTGCAGCTATTCACTTATGGAAAGTCGTATGCCCCGCTCGACGTGCTGGCGGTGCATGCGGTGCCAGGGCGGGATGTGGCGCTGCATATGACGGCGACGGGGACGCTCAAAGGGAAGGTGTATACGAAAGCCGCCGAGCCGTTTAAGGGGAGCGTCATGGCGAACCCGCCCAAAGACCCGATCGGCAAATGGGGCGGCGGCATGAACGTGAAGCCGGACGGCTCGTACCTTTTCGAAAACGTCCCGCCGGGCGACTATGTGCTGACCACGGATGGCCGGCCGATGCCCGGCATCCTCGTCACCGTCAAGGCGGGGGAGACGACGGAGAAGGATCTGGTCGGACGCGAGTGACCGATGCGAAACGCCGCCTGGTGTGCCCGCGGCCGTCAAATTTTTGCAGTGAATCGAGCGCAATCGGCCCCGGAAAATCCGGGGCCGGTTGTATTTGCAGTCGAACTCTTTTTGGATCATTCGTATGATTGATGGGCCGGAGAGATTGTCGCGGGCACGCGGGGCGGGTAAACCAGTGTGCCCCTGTATCGTGTGATTGAGGAATTGGAATGAAGACGCTCGACGTGTCCGTATCCGACGACGAAATGGTGGAGCTGCAGCGCGACACGCCCGCCCCCGCGCCGCGCATGCCCACCCCGCTGGCCGCGGCGGCGGCGGCCCATCCCCCGAGGCACGATCAGGGGCCGGTTACGCTCTACGACAAGATCGAAGCGTTCATCAGCCGCCTGAGCGTGCGCGATAATTTCTGGCATTCGATCTGTTCGCTTCTCTGGCTGCCGCTGGCGTTTTTCAGCGGCATCAAGATGAAGGAGATCGACCCGCAGACCTTCGCCGCCTACCTCCCCTTCCGCCGATTCAACCGCAACTGGTACCGCGCGATGGCCGGCGGCGCGTTGCTGGCCAACAGCGAAATCGCCGGGGGCATGTACGTGTTCGCGGCCGTCGGGGGCGACTACACGGTGGTTTGCAAACACCTGGACTACAAGTTCCTCCGCCCCTGTTTCGGCCCGGCCGTCTACCGGATGAAGAGCCGCGAGAACATCAAGGAACTGGTCGCCGGCAAGGGCGAATTCAACATCACGCTCGAGCTCGACGTCCTCCAACAAGGCTTCCGCCCCGGCGAGCGCGACAAGCGCGTGGGCCAGTGCGTCGCCACCTTCCACGTCACCCCCAAAGTCCAACACAAACACAAAGCGGCGAGGAAAACAGGCAGGTAAATAAATCCGAAACCCGAATCCCCGAAACCCGAATCAAATCCGAATGACCAAATCCGAATTCCGAAACGGGAAATCCACGAAGGACACGAAAGTGAACACGAAGGCGCACGAAGAAGAAGGCTTCATTCCTTCGTGTGCCTTCGTGTTCACTTTCGTGTCCTTCGTGGTTTCCGCCTTCGGATTTGGTCATTCGGATTTGGGATTTGATTCGGGTTTCGGGGATTCGGAATTCGGATTTCTCTCTTGAGTCCTCAACCCGTGAATTCTCCGCCCGACAACTCCCGCCTGCTCGCCCTCGGCTGGGGGGCGTTTCTTGCCTGCTCGTGGACGTGGTGCATCGGGATGTTTCTGCCGGTGTTGCTCGTGCGCGATTTCGGGGACGCGGGGTGGCTGGTCTTCGCCGCCCCAAACGTCGTCGGGGCCGCGGCGATGGGGTGGGTGCTGCGTCGGCGGGAGACGGCGCAGCAAATCGCGGAATCCCATCGCGCCGCCGCGGGGGCGTTCTCGGTGGTGACGATCCTGTTCCACGTATTTTTCGTCGGCTGGATCGTCCGCGCGCTCGTCGGAGACGTCGCCGAGATTTTCACTGTCGCCGCCGCCGCGGCGTTTTTTTTCATCGGCCGGCGCGGGCGGCGCGATCTGCTCCTGGGGGCGGCGGTGCTCGCGGCGTCGCTGGTCTTCTTCGCTTTCGCGGCGTGGGGGCCGGGGGCGGAGGAAACGATTGCGCTGCGAACCGGGCGGCTGCCGACGTCCGGCCTCCTGGGCCTCGCGCCGGTGTGCGCCTTCGGATTCGCCCTGTGCCCGTATCTCGACCTCACCTTCCTCCGCGCCCGCGCCGCGACCACGACCAACGCCGCGCTCGCCGCGTTCACGCTGGGCTTCGGCATTTTCTTTTTGCTGATGATCGTCTTCACGCTCTGGTACGCGCACTTCCTTCAGCCGCGTTACCTGGCGGCGCTCCCGCGGCCGGTGGCGTGGGTCATCGCGCTGCACATGATGCTCCAGACCGCGTTCACGCTCGCCGTGCATGCGCGGGCCATCGCCCCGCCCGCCGCCCGCGACCGGCGCGGGCCTGCGATACTTGCTGCCTGTGCGGTAATCGCATTTTTTGTAGGTGTGTACGCCGACCGTTACCACATCCCCTTTCTGAGCGGCGGCGAGCTGGTCTAGCTCCTGTTCATGGCGTTATATGGCCTGGTTTTCCCGGCCTACGTGTGGCTTTGCATGGTCCCGGGCCGCGGGAAAGTGGCCGCCCCGGACAGGGGGAAACTGGCGGTGCTCGCCATCGCGGTTGTCGTCGCAGCCCCGATGTTCTGGATGGGATTCATCGCCGGCCGGATGTTTTGGCTGTCGCCGGGATTGGCGGTCGTGCTGCTCGCCCGGGTTGCGCTCCCGGTGAAAAAGGAAACGG
>JAQGHP010000358.1 GCA_028288775.1 Phycisphaerales bacterium
AATGCCGACCCGATCGTCGCCACCGGTTTTTATCGCCTGGGCATTTGGGACGACGAGCCAAACGACCGCCTGCAGGCCCGATACGACAACCTCGACGACATCGTCACCACCACCGGTCAGGTCTTCCTCGGCCTGACCGTCGACTGCGCCCGCTGCCACAACCACAAGATCGACCCGATCCCGCAGGCCGACTATTACCGGCTGCTGGCGTTTTTCCAGAACATCAACCCGTTTAACAATGGCGGCCCGGGCGACGAAGTGCCGATCCTGCCCGCCGCCGGCAGAGAGGCGTTTGAGCTTCGACAAAAGGAGCGGAAAGATCGCCAGCGGCAGGCCTACGACGCGGCCAAGGAGATGGAGAAGGACTTCCGCCAGCTCATCTCCGGCGAGCCGGGGCGCGTGAAAGTTTCCGACGCCGCGCTTCCCGATCTCATCCGGAAGGAAGGGAAGCGCGTGCTCGGCGCGGAGCGCTACGCGCACTATGAGAAGCTCCGGCGTGAAGTCGATTCCCTGGGTTGGGACGCCGGCAAGACCGACATGGCGCTGTGCGTCACGGAGCGGGGCGCACAATCGCCCGACACATTTATCTGTCTCCGCGGCAACGCCAACGTGCCGGGGGATAAGGTCGTTCCCGGGTTTCTGCAGGTGCTGGGCGGGGGGGACGCCGTGATTCCCGAGCCGCCCAAGGGCGCGAAGACCACGGGCCGGCGGACGGTTCTTGCGAATTGGGTCGCATCGACGCAGAACCCGCTGTTCGCGCGGGTGATGGCCAATCGGATTTTCCAGTATCACTTCGGCCGGGGCATCGTCCGGTCGCCCAACAACTTCGGCACGCAGGGCGACAAGCCCTCGCACCCGGAATTGCTGGATTGGTTGGCATCGCAGTTGGTGGAAGGGGGCTGGCGCATGAAATCGATGCACCGGCTCATCATGACGAGCAATGCCTACCGCATGTCTACCCGGGGCGACCCGTCGGCGCTCGCCGCTGATCCGCAGAATGATTTGTTCTGGCGTTTCGACATGCGCCGGCTCACCGCCGAGGAGATCCGCGACTCGATCCTCGCACTCGATGGAACGCTGAATCTGAAGATGTACGGCCCCAGCGTCTTTCCGCACATCCCACGGGAAGTGATGGCGGGCCAGTCGATACCGGGCAGGGGGTGGGATGAAGGTACCGCCGACGAAGCGGTCCGGCGGAGCGTATACGTTCACGTAAAACGATCGCTTCAGGTGCCGATCCTGCAAAGCTTCGACACCGCCGAGACCGACCGCTCGTGTCCCGTGCGTTTCGTGACAGTGCAGCCCACGCAGGCGCTGGGCATGCTCAACGGCTCCTTCATTCACGGCGAAGCCCGCAAGCTCTCGGCAAGGTTGAAGAAAGAAGCCGGCGACGACCGCGCCAAGCAGGTCGCCCTCGCCTGGCGCCTGGCAACCAGCCGCGAGGCAACCAAGCAGGAAGTGGACCGTTCGATGACGCTGATTGATTCCCTCGAAAACCAGGACGGCGCGACGCCCGATCAGTCGATGGATTATTTCTGCCTGATGGTGATGAACCTGAACGAGTTCGTCTATCTCGATTGAACCGCCAAGGTGCCAAGACGCGAATGAAAACGGGGAGAATCGAACGCAGAGACGCAGAGATGCAGAGGGGGGAGGGAGAGGAAATCTTGTTTGGTGCTCGGGGTTCCGGAAGGGGCCTGTATTCAATCAATTAATTGCTCTGCGTTTTTCCTCTGCGCCTCGGCGTCTCTGCGTTCGATTCTCCCCGTTTTCCTTGGCGTGTTGGCGCCTTGGCGG
Organism: Phycisphaerales bacterium; assembly: GCA_028288775.1. Lineage (GTDB taxonomy): Bacteria > Planctomycetota > Phycisphaerae > Tepidisphaerales > Tepidisphaeraceae > RYN-428. Next base: position 1,798 of record JAQGHP010000358.1, read on the forward strand.
TTCATCTCTTCGCTCTGCACCTATAGATCCTCGGCGGGCTTCGTCGTTGGCTGGGTTTGGGGGACGAATTGTTCGTCCTTCATCATCTGGCGGAGGCGCTTGTATTCCTGCTGCTTTTTGTGCTCGGCGTACTCGCGGATGTCGGGAGGCAAATCCTTGTCGCGGAGGAAGAGCACGATTCCGTTATCGAGCTGCAGGGTGCCGAAGATGGGGCTCGGCTGGGTGGCAGGGGGGATGGACTTGGCATCCGGGTTCTGGTTCCAGAGGTAGACGCCCTCGGGTTTGATGACGTAGTCGAGCCCGGTGACGCCGCGGATGTCGTCGAGGGCCTGTCGGACGCTCGCGTTGTCGAGGAAGAGGGTGATCTTGCGGAACTCGGGCGGCACGCGCTGCAGGGCGCCCGGCTCGAGGCTGAACTCCACCCCCGCGGCCTGCGATAAAACGGTCAGCACCTGCGCAAGGTCTTCGCCGTGGAAGCGCCAGGAAAGCGTCTTGCGGAGCTGCATGACGATTTGGTCTTCCTTGGGCACCACGACGATGTTCGTGCCCCACGGGTACCACGTCGCATCCGTGTCCTTGGCGAGCGATTCTAAAGCCCCGGCGATGGTCGCGTTCCGCGGCACGTTCACCGGCTGCTCGGGCTTGATCTTGTCGCCGGGCCGAAACTCCACCGCGAACGCGAGCTTCGGGTCTTCCTTCACCTTCAGCCCGGCGAGCTTCTGATCCACGGCATCGACGAGTTGGCGGACGGTTACATGATCGGCGCCCAGCCCCATGGGCTCGGAGTCCAGGAGATAGAGGGCGTAAAGCTCCTGCACGGTCGCCCGCCGACCGAGGCGGGCCAAGGCCGGTTGCGGCTCAAGCTTGACCGACTGCGCGCCCACTTCGAAGGTGAGCCCTAGTCGCCGGGTCATTTCGGTTAGTGCCTGACGGAGGGTTTGGTTCTGGACGGTCGCCTTGATGTTGGTCTGCTCGCCCCATGGAAGCAGTTCGTACACCCGCTGATCCACCGTAATCGGCACGGCGGTTTCGTCCGTCACCTTCTTCGCCACCTGCGGGAGCACCCCGTCCACGCGCAATGTCACGACCTTATCGAGCGCCTCATTAATCAGCGCCGAGCTGTCCTGGGCGCGGGCACGAGGGACGAGCAAGAGGGCGAGGACAATACCGATGGAAAGTAGCCGCATGGGAAAGCTCCAGTTACCAGCAAAATCACGAGAGAGGATATTACCGCGAAGGGGCGAATGGGCGAAGGAGTAAAGGATTGAACCGCAGAGGCCGCGGAGAACGCAGCGGAAATTCGGGCAGTGAGTCAGTTTCAAAAGGCGGGTGCCACAGGTCGCGGTACTCCGAGATCCGTGCGTCCGAATCGCCCCAAAAAGCACAGGTCTGCGAGTACGCTGCGGTTCAATCCTTCTCTTCGCCCCTTCGCGGTAAAGTTCGGCGCACGGTCTTCAACCAAAGATCATTGCATGTCGAAAATCGGTAGTGGGGCGTCTTGTGCCGGGGTTGCGCCGCTGGCAACGGAGATGCGGGACGGGCGGGAGACGACGTCGTCGCTGTATTGCGCGAGGGCCGAATCGTCCGAGACCGACTTGCCCGGGCCGATGGCGATCTGAACGTCCGCCGGGCCTTGGGCCTTTTCGAATTGAGGGCCTTCGACGTTGAGGACCGCCAAGGGTTGAGTCGGTTGAACGACGGTCGGCTCTGTCTTTGCAATCTGGCCGGGCCGGGCCACATACACGCGAACCGCAAGCCCCGCTGCGATGAGGACCGACGCGGCTAGCGCGAGCGGCGCGAATCGCCGGACGAACGCTGGAAAACGATAGGAGGTCGCCGCCCGCTCATCCGCCAAATCCGCCACCGCGGCCGAGATCGAACTCGCGAGAAGTTCCCATCGCACCTCCGGTAGCGGAGCGGCCTTCATCGCTGCGTCGAGCTGACGATATTCCTCGAGCACCGCGCGAGCCCCCGCGTCCTCGGCAAGCCGCCGCTCCAGCGCACCGCGCTCGTCCCCGGCGAGCGAGCCGTCGAGGTACTGGCTGATCGAGAATTCGAGGTCGTCGTTGTTCATGGTTGCTGGTTGCCGGTTGTTAGTTGCTGGTGCAGGAAGAGAAAGTTACAGGCCCCGGTCATTGCCAGTGAAGTCCTCTTCACCAGCAACTAATAACCGGCAACCAGCAACTTCTCCTACAAATGTTCCTTCATTAATTCCTTCAATTTCTTGCGTCCCTGAAACACGTGCCATTTGACGGCTTCCACGCTGCAGCCCAATGCCTCGGCGACCTGCTTCTGGGGCATTTCTTCGACCGTGAACATCGTCAGCGCCAAACGCTGCTTCTCGGGAAGCTGGGCCAGAGCCCATTGCAGCTTGCGGCCCATTTCTTCGCTTTCGAGCTTATGGACCGGGTCGCCGCTCTGGGCCATCCATTCGCTGGACGACCCGCCGGCCTCCTGAGCTTGCCCTGTCGCACTCCCCAGCAAATCGTCCAGCGGCAGTTGCGATCGGCTCTTGCGGCTGCGGCGATAGTTCAATGACAGATTCGAAACGATCCGCATCAGCCAGCCGCCGAAGGCTTCGGGCTTCTGCAACGTCGCCAGACTGCTGAACGCCTTGAGAAACGCGTCTTGCGTTACTTCCATGGCGTCGTGGCTGTTTCCGAGCAACCGGTACGAGACGGCCACCGCCTGCCGTTGATACTTGCGGATCAGCACGTCAAACGACTGCCGCTTGCCCGCGAGAACCTCGCCGACCAGCGTTCCGTCCGTTGGCCCGCTATCCGGCGCAGCCCCACCCCCCGGCGGTCCCGTGGCCTCGCCTTCCGAGGACTCGCTGGCATTCGGGTCCATCACTTAGACACTAACGATAAACCGGGGTTAGACATTCGAAACGGTTTTGTAAGCCATCGGCGGTGAAAAATCGCCCGCCGCCGGCCCATTATAAGCGGCAACCTTCGCCCCCGCATACGTTTATGCACGAAACGCCCGAAAGTTTCATCCGACGATTTACTTTCTGCTCGAAGTGTCCGGCCGATCAGCCCGGTTCAGCAGCTCGCGAGTGTAATCGCCCAATACCCGGGCGATCGCGGCAGGCCCGTCGTTGCAATGCGTTTTCATCCGTTTGACGACCGCGCTGCCCACGATCGCCCCGTCCGCAATTCCCGTGAGCTCCGCCACATGCCGCGGCTGCGAGATGCCGAAACCAACACACACCGGCCGATCGGTCAGCCCCTTGAGCTCACGCACGTTTTCCGCCAAATCCGGCGGGAGCTGGTCGCGCTCGCCTGTGATGCCCGAGACCGAAAGGTAATAGACGAACCCGCTGCTCAGACGTGCGATTTCGGCGCGACGATGCGAAGCGGTGGTGGGTGCCACCATCAATATGGTGTCGAGTTCGCCGGTGCGGATGGTGTCACATATCCGCTGCGCCTCGGGCGGCGGAAGGTCGGGCACGATCAGCCCGTCAAACCCCGCCGACCTCGCCTCCGCCACGAACTTCGCCACGCCGAATCGGTACACGATGCTGTAGCTGACCATCGCCACCAGCGGGAGCGAAATCCCCGGCCGCGCCCCGGCGATCGTCGCGAAGATGTCGGTGATCTTCAGCTTCTTCTCGAGAGCCGCGGTGAACGATTCCTGAATCGTCGGCCCGTCCGCGATCGGGTCAGAGAAGGGAAAGCCGACCTCGATCACGCTCGCCCCGGCAGACTCCAGCGCCGGCAATACCGCGGCAGTGGTCGCCAGATCGGGGTAGCCCGCGGGAATGAACGGCACGAGGCCGATCTGCCGGCGTTCCTTCAGCTCATCAAATGTCTGGCGAATCGTTCGTCGCGCCGCGCGGGTTGGGTTCATGCAGGTTCCTGTCTCGTTCCAAAGCGAATGGCCGCGATGATACGCAAGGAATGGCTGGACCGCCAAGTCGCCACGACGCCAGAGGGAAAAACAGGGGAGAATAGAACGCAGAGACGCAGAGGCGGGAGGGAGCGAGGAAATACTCGTGCGTGCCGAGGAATCCGGGAGGAGCCGGCATACGAACCAATAATTCTCTGCGTTTTTCCTCTGCGTCTCTGCGTCTCTGCGTTCAATTCTCCCCCGTTCTCCCTCCTGGCGTCGTGGCGACTTGCCGGTCTCTGGCGAATGATCCGGGGCGGGTGGTCATGCGATCGGCTCGCTATTTGATAATGCGTTGGCGTGTGCCCGCCGATGATCGGGGTGTCCGACGGTCTGTATCGCGGATGAACGAATTTTCAGAAATTGATCGCCTATGAGCCACGCAATAACGCCTGCCGTTGGGTCCGATAGTGTTTCACCGACGGTGCCCGCCGTCAGCGAAGAGCATCGCAGGGCCAAGCGTGCGCTCGTGCAAGCCGTGGAAAAGAGCCTGGGCGCATCCGCGCCGCACCCCAAGGAGGCCGACCGTCCCGCGGCCGAGCAGCATTTTGTTCAGGCACTCGCCGCGTCGGGCCTGAACCTCGGCGATGCCGCCCGCGAAGAGCTGTTTTCGGACGTGATGAACGACCTGTTCGGCCTTGGCCCGATTCAGGCGCTGCTCGAAGACCCGTCCGTGACCGAAATCATGGTGAACCGCCCGGACCGCGTGTACGCCGAGCGCGCCGGAAAGCCGACGCGCACCACCGTGACGTTCGACGACGACGCACACGTGCTGCGGATCATCGAGCGCATCCTGCTGCCACTGGGCAAGCGGCTCGATCCCAACAATCCTCTGGCGGACGCCCGCCTGCCCGATGGGTCGCGCGTCAACGCAATCATCCCGCCGGTCGCGATCGCGGGGCCGTGCCTGACCATTCGCAAATTCAGCAAATCGCGGCTCGGGCTCGACGACCTCGTCAAATTCGGGTCGGTCACGCCCGCCGTGGCAGATTTCCTCCGCGCCTGCGTGCTGGGCAAGCTCAACATCGTTGTGGCGGGGGGAACGGGTTCGGGCAAGACCACGTTGCTCAACGCGCTTTCAGGCTGCATTCCCGATCACGAGCGGGTGGTCACGATTGAGGACGCCGCGGAGCTGAAGCTGCATCAGGACCACGTCATCACGCTGGAGGCCAAGCGCCCCAACGCGGACGGCAGTGGCGAAGTTTCCATCCGCGACCTCGTCCGCAACGCACTGCGCATGCGGCCCGAGCGGATCGTCGTCGGCGAATGTCGCGGCGGCGAGGCGCTCGACATGCTCCAGGCGATGAACACCGGCCACGACGGCTCCCTCACCACCCTCCACGCCAACTCCCCGCGCGACGCGATCTCGCGCATCGAGACCATGGCGCTTATGGCCGGCATCGACTTCCCCATCCGCGCGCTGCGCGAGCAGATCGGATCGGCGATCCAAGTAATCGTGCAGCAGGCCCGCCTCCGCGACGGATCGCGCAAAATCACGAACGTCACGGAACTCGCCGGCATGGAAGGGGACAAGATCGTGCTACAGGAACTATTCAAGTTCAAGGAAGCCCCCGGCCCCACCACCGCCGACAAAGTGGTCGGCAGCCTCCAGGCCAGCGGCCTGCGCCCGCAGTTCATGGCGAAGCTGGAGCCCACCGGCATCCGCCTCCCGCCCTCGACGTTCACCCCCGGCGCGCCGCAGGCCCCGCGAGCCGCGGCGTAGTTTCCCGCCCAGTTCAAGATGCTCGGTAGTCCTTCAGAGCCGGGGCGCGCCGCCCCGGTCAGGCCGAAGCCGCTCTGGTCCCCTCGCCCTCGCCCTCGTATTCGGGGGATAGGGTGAGGGGCGAAGCGCCCGAGTTGCGCCGCGATTCCGCCCCATGTAGGGTGGGCGTACTCGCCCACCGTTCGTCGGCCGCTTGAGTCAAATGGTGGGCGAGTACGCCCACCCTACATGGTCTACCTGCGTATCACATCACTTCACGCTCGGCCCCTCACTCGTGCCCTTGCCCCTGGGTAGAAGGGAGAGAGAGGAATTCGTAGCCCGCGATCCAGTCATCGCGGCCCGTCCGCCAGCGACTCGTACGTCCAATCCGCCGCGCGCACAAATCGCGTCGCGTCGAATTTCGTCGTCGCCCCGAGCGCCTCGCCGATCACGCTGCCGATCTGCAAACGGCCCCCTTCGATTTTCATCGCCACAAACCCCGCCTCATTTCGGCGAAACAAATCGGGGTGCGCGGCCAGCACCGCGTCCTGCACGTCCGCGGGGAACATGGTCAGGCCCTTGAAATAATGCTGGCCATTGCGCTCGGCGTGCGTGATTCCCAAATTCGCCAGCACGCAAAGGTCCTGCTGCAGTGCCACGGGGCCGACGTTCGTCAGGTCTTCGGCGCTGATCACATACGGCCGCGAACGGTCAGAGCGTTTGCGGTGCTCGATCAGGCAGGCGTTGGCGATCCCCTTGAACACGCCCTTGCAGTTCTTGTGGCTTACGCCCACGTAACCAAAGGCCAGCGCCTGCCGCGCCGCTGCAAGCGTGCCGTCGGATTCATCTATGATTGTCGGCGGGCGCTGCGTCCACGCCGCGAACTCGCGCATCGCCTCTTCCTCCAGCGCCACCGACCGGTGCAACGGCTGCTCGACGAAGAGGAGCCCCTTCAAAAATTCCGCCAGCGCCGGCTGCGATGTCAAGGATTCCCAGAACGCGCGAAACGGCTCGACCGCCTTGAAGTTCTCAGTCCCGTCCAAGGTGAACGCGAAATGCGCCCCGGCGTTGCGCGTGATGACATCGGCCACCCGCCGCACGCGGTC
>JAQGHP010000363.1 GCA_028288775.1 Phycisphaerales bacterium
CAGTCTTCGGGGCGAATGACATCCTGCACGCCGAGGCTGAAGTGGAAGCGGTCGTCCACCCGCCGGGCGTAGCCGAGCACCACGGGCACCTCGTATTGCATTGCCAGTAGACCAATTGATTTGTACGTGCTCGCCTTGCGCCCGAAGAAATCGACGAAGATCCCCTTGCTCCCCGCGTTCTGGTCGGCGATGAACCCGACCGCGCCGTGCCGGTCGAGGACGTCCGTGACTTCGCCGGTTGCGCCCTTTTTCCCAACGATCTTCTGTCCCTGCTTTTCGCGCACGCCCATGACCCACTCGTTGATGTACGGGTTGTCGAGCGGGCGGGCGACGCTGGTGGTTTCGAAGCCGATGGTGGCCAGCGCGTAGCCGAGGATTTCCCAGTTGCCGTAGTGGCCCGTGAGCATGATCAGGCCGCGCTCGCGGTTGAGCATCAGGCCCAGCGTCGAGCGGAAGTTTTCCAGGCGACAAAGGCGTGCCCACGTGTCGAGGCGGACGAGACGTGTGGTGAACAGCACTTCAACCCCGAGCATAATGAGTTGCTGCATGCTGCGGCGGGCGAGTAATTGGAGCTGGCGGTCGGGCAGGCCGGGGAAGCTTCGTCGGAGGTTGCCCAGCGCCCGCTCGCGGTGCCTGCGGTCAAAGCGGTAGAGCAGGCCGCCGATGAGCTTGGCGGTACGAAGGTTCGTGTCCACGGGGAAGCAGTGCAGCGCCATCGAGACCAGGCGCAGCGCGACGTAGGTGAGGCGGTCGAGCAGGTCGTTGCGCGGCTTGGCCATTGCGCCTACCCCTCGAGCACAATGAGCAGATCGCGGGCGCTGACGACGGAGCCCGCGTTCACCAGCACATCCGCCACCTTCGCCGCCCGCGGACTGTAGACGGCGGTTTCCATCTTCATGGCCTCGATGCTCAGCAGCCGTTCGCCTTCCTTGACCGATTGGCCCTTCTTTACGTTCACGTTCGACACCTTGCCGGGCATTGGCGCGGGAATGTGGGCGGGGTTGTCGGGGTCGGCCTTGGGCTGCTTGTGGAGATTGCCCTCCAGCTTGCGGTCGGCGACGTTTACCTCGCGGGGCTGGCCGTTAAGCTCGAAGAAGACGGTTCGAGTACCGTCTTCGTGGGGCTCACCGGTGGTGAGATACCGGATGATCAGCACCTTACCCGCCTCGATTTCGACGCCGATCTCTTCGCCGCTCTGCATGCCGTAGAAGAACGCGGGAGTGGGAATGACGCTTGTGTTGTCGTACAGCCGCAGGTGCTTGTCGTAGTCGACGAAGACCTGGGGGTACATCACGTAGGAGACGACGTCGACATCACGCACCTCGCGGCCGGTCTCCTTTTCCAGCTTCTTTTTCGTTTCGACAAAGTCCACCGGGGGCAGCTTCTCACCCGGACGGCCCTTGATCGGCTTGGCCCCGGCGGAGTCGAGGATGATCTTCTGCAGCACCTTCGGCCAGCCGCCTTCGGGCTGGCCGAGTTGCCCCTGCATCATCTCCACCACGCTCCGGGGGAAGTTGAGTTTCTTTTCCGCCGTCAGCACGTCCATGGGGGACAGGCCGTTGGTCACCATGAACAGCGCCATGTCGCCCACTACTTTGCTGGAGGGCGTAACTTTCACGATGTCGCCGAAGAGTTTGTTTACCTCGGCGTAGGCATCCGCGATCTCGTGCCAGCGGTGTTCGAGGCCCATGCTCTTGGCCTGCTGGCGGAGGTTGGTGTATTGCCCGCCGGGCATCTCGTGGTGATAGACCTCGGCGGTGGGGGCCTTCATCCCCTCCTCGAACGGGTAGTAGTGCTCGCGCACCGCCTCCCAGTAGTCGCTCAGGCGGTTGAGAATGTCGAGGTCAAGCCCCGTATCCCGCGGCGTATGCTGGAGCGCTGCCACCATCGAATTGAGATTGGGCTGGCTGGTCATGCCGCTCATCGACGCCAGCGCGCCGTCGATGACGTCAACGCCCGCGTCCGCGGCGCGGAGCAGGCTGCCAGAGTTGATGCCGCTGGTGTCGTGCGTGTGGAAATGGATCGGCACGCCGACCTCGTCCCGCAGCGCCTTCACCAGTGCGTGGGCCGCGTACGGCTTGCACAGGCCGGCCATGTCCTTGATGCCCAGCACGTGCGTGCCCATCTTCACCAGCTCTTTGGCGAGCTTGACGTAATAGTCGAGGCTGTACTTGGTGCGCTTGGGGTCGAGGATGTCGCCGGTGTAGCAGATGGCGGCCTCGCAGACGGCCGAGGTGTGCTCGCGCACCGCCTCGATGGCCACCTTCATGTTCTCCGCCCAATTTAGCGAATCGAAGATGCGGAAGACATCGATCCCATGCTGGGCGGCGGCCTTGGTAAACTCGACGACCGCGTTGTCGGGATAGTTGGTGTAGCCGACGGCGTTGCTCGCCCGCAGCAGCATCTGGTACGGAATGTTGGGGACCCTGGTGCGGAGCTGGCCCAGGCGGTCCCACGGGTCGTCCTGGAGGAAGCGCATCGCGGTGTCGAACGTCGCCCCACCCCACCTCTCCAAACTGAAAAGATCGGGCGTCAGGTGCGCGACCGCGTCCGCGATCTGAAGCAGGTCGTAGGTGCGCACGCGCGTGGCGAGCAGCGACTGGTGCGCGTCCCGCATCGTGGTGTCGGTGAGCAGGAGTTTCTTTTGCTTGCGCACGTACTCGGCGAATTTTTCCGGGCCCAGCTCCAGCAGCTTGTGCCGCAGGCCCGGCGGGGGGGCGGCGCCTTTCGTGTAGGCAGGAATCACCGGCTCAGGAAGTTCCTTCTTTGAATTGACCTTTCCCTTTACCTCGGGGCGGCCGTTGATGATGACGTCGCCCAAGTAGGCGAGGATCTTCGTCGCCCTGTCCCGGCGGGCGCGGAAGCGGAACAGCTCGGGGGTGGAGTCGATGAAGGTGGTGGTTGCGTCACCGCTGACGAACTGCGGGTGCCGGAGCAGGTTCTCGAGGAACGGGATGTTCGTCTTGACGCCGCGGACGCGGAACTCGCGCAGGGCGCGGTCCATCCGGCGGATGCTTTCCTGAAAGGTCGTGCCCCACGTCGTCACTTTCACGAGCAGCGAATCGAAGTAGGGCGTGATGACCGCGCCGCCGAAACCGTTGCCCCCGTCCAGCCGCACCGCGAAGCCGCCGGGCGAGCGGTAGGTCGTGAGCCGGCCGTAGTCGGGGATGAAGTTGTTCTCCGGGTCTTCAGTGGTGATGCGGCACTGGATGGCCCATCCGTTGGTGGCGATTTTTTCCTGCGGTTGAATGTTCAGCGGCGCTTCGTGGAGCTTATGCCCCTGCGCTACAAGGATCTGGCTCTTGACGATATCGATGCCGGTGACGACTTCCGTCACCGTATGCTCGACCTGGATGCGCGGGTTAACTTCGATGAAGAAAAAGTCGCCGCGATCGACGTCGAGGAGGAACTCGACGGTCCCCGCGTTGCGATAATTGGCCGTCTTGCAGAGGCGGACTGCCGACTCGCAGATCCGCTGGCGCAGATCGAGCGGGAGATCGATGCTGGGGGCGATCTCGACGACTTTCTGGTGGCGGCGCTGCACGGAGCAGTCGCGCTCCCAGAGGTGGACGAGGTTGCCGTGCTGGTCGCCCAGGATCTGCACTTCGATGTGCTTGGCGCGGGCGATGTAGCGCTCGACGAAGACCTCGCCCCGGCCGAAGGCCGCGCCGGCTTCGCGCTGGGCTTCTTCGAGAAGGGGCATCAGCTCGTCGGCAGTTTTCACGACGCGCATCCCGCGTCCGCCGCCGCCAAAGCTGGCCTTGATGATGACGGGGTAGCCGATTTCCTTGGCGGCCTTGCGGATCTCGGCGGGGTCGATGAGCCCGTGCTCGGTGCCGGGGAGGGTGGGCACGTTGGCGGTTTTCGCCAGCCGCTTGGCGGCAGTCTTGTCGCCAAACTCGGCCAGCAATTCCGGCGTGGGCCCGACGAAAATGATCCCCGCCTCCTGACACGCGCGGGAGAGCTCGGCGTTTTCCGCCAGAAACCCGTAGCCCGGGTGGATGGCATCGACGCCATGTTCCTTGGCGATGGCGATCAGAGCAGGGATGTCAAGGTACCCTTTGACCGGCGCGCCGCCCTCGTGCGGGCCGACGAGGTAGGCCTCATCAGCCTTGAAGCGATGGAGGGAGAAGCGGTCTTCGTAGGTGTAGACCGCAACGGTGCCCAGGCCCAGTTCCGTCGCCGCCCGGAAAACGCGGATGGCGATTTCACTTCGGTTGGCAACGAGCAGCTTACGCATAAGGATTCCGTGGAAAGCGATCGAGGCGTACCCCGGGCGGCGCGGGGGTCAGCCGGGCGAAAAAAAGAACAGGGAAAGACCGGTAGTGCTCGCCGCCGATTGACGCCCGGCCTTTGGCCCAGGCGTCGAGCGGCGTATTGTGTGGAAGCGGCGGTTGTTTTCAAGCGGGCGGCAGGCACTGATTCTGTAGACTGGATGAGTCTGCGAGGTGCCGCGCCGTGGTCGTGCTTGTCAGAACCGGGGCGTGCGCCGGTCGGGCCGAAGGCCGCTCTGGTCCCCTCTCCCCCGAGTACGAGGGAGAGGGAGTAATTCGGAGCTTCGCTCCGACCGGGCCGACACGGCCCGGCTCCGAAAGTTTTTGGGCAGTATCGAAATGGAATTGGAGTTACGAGAAGCCGTGATGCAGGCCGCCGACCGCGCCCCCGTACGGGATGCCGTGCGGACGGTGTACGCGGCCCTGCAGGACGCCATAGACGTCCGTCGGCCCATCTGCGTGACGTCGGGCCGGTGCTGCAGGTTCGAGGAGTTCGGGCATCGGCTGTATGTGACGACGATGGAGTTGGCGAATTTCGTCCACGAAATGTCACTTGTCCGTGGTCCGTTGTCAGTTGCTGAAGACCAGACGACAACAATCCCGGGCTCCGCCGAACGCGCGACAATCTCCCTGCCGGTCTTTACAACTGACAACGGACCACTGACCACGGACAAAAGCCAACGGGCCACTGACAATCCCATCAAACCCGGCTGCCCCTTCCAAGTGAATAAACTTTGCGGCGTTCACACCATCCGGCCCTTCGGCTGCCGGATCTTTTTCTGCGACGAGACGAGCACACAGTGGCAGCACGACCTCTACGAGCGGCTGCACGCCGACCTTCGACGGGCGCACGACGACCTTGCCGTGCCGTACCATTATGTGGAATGGCGGTTTGCTCTCCGCTCGCTCGGGCTACATTCGCTTTGACAATGGCGGGGCGGTGCTGGTAAAGTTGAGCCCGCACGAAGCTCGCTGGACGAACTTCACACCGATGAGTTTCCAACCAAGAGGCGAGGCCATGAAGCTACTTGCTCTGATCGGATTGTTGGGCGGGTCGATGCTCCTCACGACCGCCACCGGCTGTGCGACGCCCGGCTACTCCGCCGAGGAACGCAACCAGCAAATCACCCGCAACCAGGATTACGAGTTTAAGCAGCTCGTGGACGACTGGGATCACATCTGGCTGCTCCGCCCGGCCGGCCACCTGACCACCTGGAACGTACAGTAATCTCGTAAACCGCCCCTGGGCTCACAAGACAAAACGGATGGCCTTTTCCCGGAGGGGAAGAAGGCCGTCCGTTCTTTTTTCGATTCAATTTGCGGGTCGTGTAGCCCTGGCTTGGAGGCCGGGCGCGGGCACACGCTGCCCGCGCCGTGCCGCGAGGCTTACGAGACCATCCTGAATTTGGGCTGCTTGGCAGCGGAAATGCCCGCCGATCGCAGATGCTTCTGGCGTGCGCCCTCGAGATGCTCGAGGTATTGCTTGAGCGCCTCCTCGTCGAATTGGGCGAGGAATTGCGGCTGGGCGGTGACGTTGTACTGACGGATGCTGTCGATGAGTTGACCTTTGCTCATATGCGGTTTACTGTCGGAAAAGGCGGCCTTGGAACTTGAGCGAGAGACCCCGCCGGTACGGAACCCTACGATGACGCAACTGGAGTCCGACCCCAACCGCGACGCGAAGTCGCCCGGCGACCGTCAGTACGACGCCGAGGACGATGCGCTGGCCCATCTCCATAAGATGTCCGGCACCGGCAGCGCCTTCGGGGCCGCGGAGTATGTTGCGATCAATCCCGTCGCCATTGCGGCCCTTATCCTGGGCGTCGCCAGCGCGCTCACGCTGGCGCTGCGGACGGCGACCGTGTTGATCGCCATTCCGCTGGCAGGCATCATTTGCGCGTTCGTCGCCATGGCTCAGGTTCGCCGGAGCAACGGCACGCAGTCGGGCAGGGGGTTCGCGCTGATCGGCCTGGCGCTGTGCGTGCTGCTCGGCGGGACGGTGTTAGGGCTGCAAGGCCTGGCCTTTACGGCGACACGTGCAGACAACCGCAAATGCGCCGCGCTGATCGAAAGGTTTGGCGAAGTGGTCAGGGCGCAGCATTACGACGATGCGTACGATCTGATGATGAGCGAAAACTTTCGCCAGCGCATCGACCGGCGGACCTTTACCGCCGGCCTCCAGCAAATGCAGAACGTCCCGGGCTTCGGAACCGTCGAGTCCATGCGCTGGAACGGCGAATCGATGCATTTCGATGTCGTTGGCGAGTCGAACAGGAAGATAGGCTACGCGCTGGCGCTGGTGAAGTTCCGCAAGATCGCGGAGCCCACCCGCGAGCCCTTCGAGTTCACCGATCGCGAAGGCGATTGGAAGATCGACAACCTGACGAACATCTTCGCGAAGCCGAAACGCAAGAAGTCCGCCACGCCTTCGGTCGAGTGACCGGGCCGCCGGCCGTCGTGCGCACCACCCGACCGCCTTTTCCATGCCAATGCTCGTGCGGGAACACGCACTTGTGGTGCAGCCTTTCAGGCTGCAATTGCAGGCTGAAAGCCTGCACCACAAAAATACGAATCGCCCACGATCATTTGGAGCGTGAGCACGCCCTCCCGCGTGCCGCCAACGCGTCACGGCATTTCCCCGGGGCTCAAGCCCTGATCCTCGATCGTCCGATAACATCCACAGCGGCGCGTCAGCGGCGGCGCGCGGGCGGGGCGGTCCTCACTTGCATATTGGTTCCGGCCGATACGCTCGCAGGGCTCCTTCAACGCCCCGGATTGAGGATCGCTATGGCTTGGGTTCGCCACAATATTCTGGCCGTTGCGCTGGGCGGCCTGCCGCTGTTGGCCGCCGGCGGCTGTTCGAAACTTTGCTCGCTGGGCTCCGCTCCGTCGGGTGACACTCCCGTCGCGAAGGCTTCCAAGCCCGAATCGAGGAACGGCCGTCCGATGCCGTTCCCGATGGAAAGCGGGCAGGACCCGGAAGAGAATCCTGCCCCGCAGACCGTCAACGTGTTCGGCGAAGTCAACGGCGCGGGCCCGCAGGCCGTCGCGCTTACGGGCGATGCCGCGTTCCAGCAGCACACGTTCACTGATGAGGGCTACGACGGCGACGTCTGCGCCGACCCGACCGGCAAGCTGCTGGTCTTCTCCAGCACGCGCAACAGCGAGCACGCGGGCATCTACATGCAGCACGCGGACGGCACCGCCGTCACGCAGCTCACCAGCGACAACGCCGACAACGCCTACCCGACATTCAGCCCGGACGGAAAACAGATCGCGTTCTGCTCGACGCGGGCCGGCAACTGGCAGGTCTACGTGATGGACTCGGATGGCCGCAACGTCACGCAGGTGACCAGCGGCCCGGCACAGTGCATTCACCCGACATTCAGCCCCGATGGCACCCGCCTGGCCTATTGCAGCCTGGGCGGCCGTAGCGGCCAGTGGGAGCTTTGGGTCGCTGACCAGAAGACGGGCGAGAAGCGGATGATCGGCTACGGCCTGTTCCCGGCGTGGTCCCCCGATCGCAGTGTCGATCGCATCGCGTTCCAGCGTGCCCGCCAGCGCGGCTCGCGCTGGTTTAGCCTGTGGACAGTGGACCTGATCAACGGGGAAGGGCGTCGGGCAACCGAAGTGGCCCAAAGCGGCAACGCCGCGATCCTCTCGCCCACCTGGAATCCGGACGGCAAGCGGCTGGCGTTTGCCACCGTGGTGCAGCCGGGTAAAGGGGCGGCGGTGAAGCTCAAAGGGCAGACCGACATCTGGACGATCGACGCGGACGGTACTAACCGCCAGCGCCTGACGGATGGGCACGGGGTGAATCTCATGCCCTTTTGGTCCGCCGATAACCGCGTGTTTTTTGTCAGTGACCGGGGCGGCACCGAGTGCATCTGGTCGGTCCGTACGGAGCCGGCCCACACGGTCACGGTTGAAGCGCCCCCGAAAAAAGAACCCGCCCCGGCCGGGACGGCGGACGTGCGGGAAGTTCCGTCTCCGTAAAACTCGTAAACGAAGTTATGGAGCTTCAAGGAAGAAGCGATGATGTATTCAGTGCGGAGCACTGTATTTGGCGTCCTGCTGGCGGGCCTGGTAATGGCCGCTGCGGGGTGCGAGGAAAAGAAGCCGTACGGCGCGGAAGCCCAGCTCTTCCTCCCGACGAAAAAGCGGCAGGTGTGGGCGGTGGCGCCCGCCATCAACCTCAGCGGGCAGAAGGAAGTGGACGCCCTGCTCCAGGCCGATCTCGTTTATCAGCAATTGCAGCAGATACACGGACTGACGGTCGTTCCGGTCAACCGCGTGGTGGAAGTATTCGCCGGGTTGCGGATCGAAAAGGTGGCTACCTCCGAGCAGGCGGCGATCGTCTGCGACCTGCTGGGCTGCGATGCCCTCGTCGTGCCGACCGTGACGGCCTACGACCCATACGACCCGCCGAAGGTCGGCGCGTCGCTGCAGGTTTTTCATAAACCGCGGAATTATTCGCGGCCGGAGAACGTGGACGTGCGCGGTTTGTCGCGCTCCGCGACGTTCGGCACGAACGAATCGCTGCCGCCCCCGGACGGGCAATTCCTTCAGGCGGTCGGAATTTTCGACGCCGCCAACGGCACGACGCGTGCAGCGGTCCTGGAATACGCGAAGGGCCGGCACGATCCGGTCGGGCCGATGGGCGCGAAGGAATACCTGGTGAGCATGGACCGCTACAGCGGGTTCGTCTACCACACGCTCGCCGCGGACGTGCTGAGGCAGATTGAAGCGCGCGACAAGAAAATCTAAATGACCGCGCATGCTTGTGGTGGAGCCTTTCAGGCTGCAATGCAGCCCCAAAGCCTGCACCACAATTTACGAATCGTATATGGTTTGGAAGTTTAGGGATCGGGGAAAATCGTCCGTTTCGTGAAGCGAAGCGGGCCTGGACAGGGAGCGGAAAAGAATGCCCGAGAAGAAGACGCTTAGTCTCGTGAAAGGCCAGCAGCACTACTGCCTCCGCTACGAATCGGGGGAGGAAGCGACGGTGCTGGACGCCCTGGTGGAGATGGTGAATCAGCGCGAGCTGAGCTTCGATTGGTTCGATGCGGCGGTGATGTCGCACCAGTTGGGTCAGCATTTGGCAAAAGAATTGCAGGCGTATTTGCCGAAGAAAGCTGCGTGAAGGTGTGTCCGAATAAAGTTACCAGTTGCCAGTTGCTAGTTGCCAGTGAAGGAAGCAGACGTGGGTCTGATGCTTCTGCCTCCCTCACTGGCAACTAACAACTGGCAACTGGCAACTACCTCCCTCCCCTTCACCGTTCGTGGAACGAGGATCGTCCCACAGGTGGGCCACCGGAAACGCCGGCCGCGTGGCATTTGTCACTGGTTAAGTACCCATGCGCCGCGCCGGTACCTATGAATACCGAAACCGCATACGCCCCCGCCCCCTACCTCGCATCCCGCGAAAGGCCGGCCTTGCCTCCCAAGATCTTCACCCCGCTGGTCACCCAGTTTCTGGATTACCTGCGGCTGGAGAAGCACTTCAGCGACTACACGATCAAGAGCTACGGAGCGGACCTGATCCAGTTCGGCCAATTCCTGGCCGGCGAGATCGGCCCCGCGTCCGCCGCCACGCCCGCCGCCGCGAACCACGCGAAGGTCACCCCCCACGAGGTGGACGAGCGTGCCGTGGCTTGCGAGCCGCTGACGGTGCGTGAGTTCCTCGCCTACCTCTACGGGCAGAACTACACCAAGAGCACGACGGCCCGAAAGCTGGCGACGCTGCGGAGCTTTTACAAGTTCCTCATCCGCCGCGGCATCGTCTCCGCCAGCCCGCTCGTAACCATTCGCACCCCCAAGCAGGAAAAACGCCTGCCCAAGTGCCTGGACCTCGAGCAGGTGCAGAAGCTCCTGGAAGCCCCCGGCGACAACGACCTTCTGGCGGCGCGCGACCGGGCCATGCTCGAAGTCCTCTACTCCAGCGGCATCCGCGTCAGCGAGCTGGTGGAGCTGGAGACGCAGGACCTCGACTTGCAGGAAGGCGTCCTCCGCGTCCGCGGCAAGGGCCGCAAGGACCGCCTCACGCCCATCGGCAGCCAGGCCATCAAGGCGCTCCAGCGCTACTTCGAGCTGCGGGCGCTCGAGCCGCGCTGCCAGGGCGCACACGCCGCCCGCGTGTTCCTCAACAAGCACGGCGAATCGCTCTCGACGCGATCCGTCCGCCGCAAGCTCGACAAGTATCTCGTGCAGGCCGGCCTCGATCCCGGCATCAGCCCGCACACCCTGCGGCACAGCTTCGCGACGCACCTACTCAACAACGGCGCGGACTTGCGAAGCGTGCAGGAACTGCTGGGCCACCAGAGCCTGAGCACGACGCAGATCTACACGCACCTGAGCACCAGCCGCATGAAGGAAGTGTACGATTCCGCCCACCCGCGCTCGGGCGGGGCGGAAGATTCGGACTCCGACGGCCACCACGCGGCGATCCCCCACCCGGCCTCCGCCGGCCCGACGGGACCGAGCCGGCCGTTCTATCCCGCCAAGGCGGGGTAGGCCGGAAGTGACAGACGAAATAAAGAAGGCACGGAACACAGTTCCGTGCCTTCTTTCGTTCATGACGGCGCGCGACTATTTAATAAACCGAATTGTCACGGGGTATCGGTATGCAATTCCCTGGTTCGCCTTCATCGCGCCCATGATGCTGAAGACGACGCTGATTACCCAGACTGCAGGAAGGATGATGAACCCAATGCCGATGCACATGGTCATGCCGCCGACTACGTAGGCGATGAGCATCGTGAGGTGAAAGTTCAGCGCCTCCTTGCCTTGATCGTCGATGAACGGGCTCTGGTCCTTCTTGATGAGCCAAATGATCAGCGGCCCAAGGAACCCGAGGATTCCCAGCAGATGCACGAGCAACCCCAAAGTCTGGTCTTCCTTCGATGGTGGCGGCCCGGTGTACCCGCCCCCGGCAACCCCGTAGTCAATCGGCGCACCCGGCGGCGTGGGGATCGGGCCGGGTTCCGGGGGAACCCCTGGCGTGTTCGGATCCTGAGTCATGATGTGTCTACTCCTTCAAAGGCCCGGTTGATTCATACCCGAATATGCGAACGCGTCCTCCACCATGCCAGAGCGGACAAATAATTGCAATCGCATATGAGGCCGCATCAGTCGCAAGCGGAGAGCTACTTCACCTTCTCCAGCTCAAACGCGTCATGCACAATCTGAATCGCCATGTTGCCCTGCTCGCGATCGATGATGCAGCTGATCTTGATCTCGCTGGTGGTGATGTTCTGGATGTTGATGTGGCCATCGGCCAGCGCCTTGAACATGCGCTGGGCGACGCCGGTGTGGGCGCGCATGCCGACGCCGACGACGCTTACCTTGGCCAGGTCCCCGTGGTAGATCGGCGCGGTGCGTGCGCCCAGTTCGGTACACAAGCGGTCTACGACGGGCTTGATGTCCTGAAGGTCGCCGTGTTCGACGGTGAAGCTGATGTGGGCGGTGTTGTCGTCCATGACGTTCTGGATGATGTCGTCCACGACGATATTGGCGGCCGCGATGTCGCCGAAGATCTTGGCGGCAATGCCCGGGCGGTCGGGCACGCTCTTGATCGTGACGCGGGTCAGGTCCTTCTTGAGTGCCGCACCGGATACGAGAATGTGTTCCATGTTCGGGGTCTCCGCGACGATCCATGTCCCCTCGTTGTCGTTCTGACTATTGCGCACGTGCAGGGGGACGTTGTACTTCTTGGCGAACTCCACCGCCCGCGTCTGTAAGACCGAAGCGCCAAGACCCGACAGTTCGAGCATCTCGTCGTAGCTGATGCGGTCGATCTTCCGCGCGTTCTTCACGATGCGCGGGTCGGCGGTGTAGATGCCATCCACATCCGTATAATTTTCACACACGTCCGCGCTGAGCACCGCGCCGATGGCCACAAGCGTGGCGTTCGACCCGCCACGGCCGAGGGTTGTGAAGTGCCCGTCGGGCGTAACGCCCTGAAAGCCGGCGATGATGACGATCTTGCCTTCAGAGAGCTGCTCGAAGATGCGCTGTTTGTTGATTGATTGGATGCGGGCCTTGGAGAAGGCATTGTCGGTGACCAGCCCGATCTGCCCGCCGGTGAAGCTGATGGCCTGATGGCCTTGCGAGTGGAGGGCCATGGCCATGAGTGCGATGGTGACCTGCTCGCCCGTGGCGAGGAGCTGATCCATCTCGCGCTTGGGCGGGTCGGCACAGATTTGTTTCGCCAGAGCGATGAGGTCGTCAGTCGCATCGCCCATGGCGCTGACGACGACGACCACCTGGTTGCCCTTTTCCTTGGCCGCGATGGCCCGTTTGGCGGCGCGGTGAATCCGCTCCGCATCCGCCACGCTCGTTCCGCCGAATTTCTGGACGATCAGACCCATGGTTTCCTGCGTTGACTGCCTTCAGTTACGGGGCAGGGATTATAGTGGAGGCGGGCAATTCCTCAACGCCGGGGACGTGCATTACGGCGACATGCGCCGTACGACGCTCGGCGGCAGGCCGGGATTGAATTCCAACAGGTGCGCGCGCAAGAGCGGAACCTCTTCCGGCCGCAGGGCGTAGAACGTGACCACATCGTCCCCGCAAACCATGTTGTTGAGAATCCGCCAGGTTCCGATCGGTCTCCAATCCTCGGGCGCGTCGCCGGTTAATTTCATGAATCGTTCGTACACGATTGCGATCCGGGCGTGTTCGCGCCTGGCAATATCGCCCACGAGCGCGGTGCGGTAAGTGCCGGCCAGCCTTCGTCGCGCGATTTCGACCCCATCGAGCCCCACGGGGTCGACGAGCCGAATATCGACATAATAACAGACCGCGCCGATGTCGTTGAGCACGATGGTGTCGCCGGAGTAATACCGACCCACGAAGCGGGCCATCTGGCATTGCTGCTCGTAGATGTTCTGGGATGCCGTGGGAACTTCCCCGAGCGCCGTGATGCCGTGGGAGAGCGGGGGGTAAAGGATGAACGCCGCCACGGTGGCGAAGGCGGCGATTCGCTTCGCCACTTCGATCTGCGGGAGTTGGAAAAGGCCGATCCGAACGCCCGCCAGCGCCACGGCGATCGAAAGCATCAGAAGCACGACCAGGTATCCCTCATACCGCGAGAACCACGTCCACTCCGCGAACTGCATGTGCAAAATCGCGGTGCCCAGCGAGATGATGAGCATCGGTATCGCCGGGCTCGACGGCCTTGCGCCTGAAGCTTTCCGCCGGCCCCAAAGCGCCGTGAGCAATGCCGCGGCGGCCGCGAGCGCAAGACTCCCGACCCACCGCGCGCCGATCAGACCATCGATCGCGCGCCCGCCGAGCGCGTACCGGGCTTCACGGAACGAACCGAAGCTCGGCCGAGTGCCTTTCAGCATGACTGAGTTCGGCAGCCACAACCCGCCATGCTTCACCGCAACTGCGCCGAAAATTGCGACCGGCGTTAATGCAGCCAAACCGATCGCAAGTGCCAGCCTCCATCGGCCCCTGGCCGCGAGCACGAGGCAGGCCATCCCCACGAGAAAGAGCCCCTCATACCGGATCGCCACCGCCAGCGCCGCCAGCGCGACGAGGCCCGCGCCGGATGCAGTCGATAGAATTCGGCCCGCGGCCGCTCTGCCCGCGGCATAAAGGAAGAGCACGTCGATTAGCATCTGCCCCGGCGACTCCATGCCGGAAACAGCCAGCGACACCAACGGCGCACCGATCACCACGCCCAGCAGCAGCACGGCCGTCACAAACCACGGCAACTCCTCGCGGACCGCAATCCATCCAATGACCCACAACGTCCCCAGCGCGCAGCCCGCGCCCAACACCAGCGGCGCGAGATCATGAACCCCGGCAGCTTTGTAGATCGCCGCCAGTGCGCAGGTCCAAAGCGGCGACGATGAAGAAGCCCCGAACGCAAACCGCGTGACTCCCCAGACGCCGTGCCGGGCGACGTTCTTCGCGATCGCCATGTGGATGTAGGAATCGTCGATCGGATATACAAATCGCCCGCCGTTCTGCCCGCGGCACGCCCCGACTGCCGATACGAACAATCGCCCAAAGACGCCCGTCGCCAGCAAGAGGGGCCAGTGGTTGCGGATTGCGCGGGCCAGTGCGTTGTTGATCATCAAAGCCTTCGGCTGGGTGAAATATTCGGGAAGCCTAATCGACATACCGGGCGCCTGCGCCACTACGCCACATCGTCCTTTGGGATTCAAGCCCTGCCGGGACAATTTGCTACACCTGAAGCCGCCTGTCTGTTAGACTCCCGCACAATCTTGCCAGCAAACTGGCGACCATTTCATGTTTGGCGTGAGGAGGCGATATGGGAAAGCATCATTCCGTCCGCGCGAATCGTAGGCGTACGTTTTTGGCCGAGGCACTCGAGCCCCGGCGGTTGCTCTCGTCAACCGCGCTCCCCGTTTCGGTTTCGGTGGCCTACTACGACACGGAACACGCGAGCCCGCCCGCGCCCACTCCATGGATGGGTAGTCCCAACACGACTTTCTTTGGCAACGTCGATTCCACCGGCGTTTGGGACGGCGGCGCGATCCTGATTACCAACCCCGGGCCGGGAAATGCCACCATCGCGCCGGGACTGCGGGTAGATGGTTTCGCCAACAGTGCGTCGTTCCAACTGTGGGACAACAACATCGGCACGGGATTGGTTCTCGCCCCCGGAAAATCCGTGATCTTCGCACAGCCGACCACGGGCGCATTCGACACCAGCGACCAGCCGATCATCAATAACCCCGCGCAAAGGACCAACAATCAGCCCGTCGTCCACATAACCATCAACGGCCAGCAATACAACCTCACCGACACCAACCAAATCATCAACACGGGCGGATTCGACCCCGGCGAAGCATATGGCGTCAGCGAGTCTCTCCCTTGGGCGCAGGTCGGCAACCCCGGCACCGCCGTGCTGACCGGCCACGATGACAACGCGCGATCGGGATTGAATTCATCCGAACTTCAGCTGACTCCCGGGAATGTCAACCAGGCCACGTTCGGCAAGAAATTCTCCTACTCCGTTGACGGGCAGGTGTACGCCCAGCCTTTGTACGTCCCCAACCTCGCGATTCCGGGCAAGGGGATTCACAACGTGGTGATCATCGCGACTGAGCACGACAGCGTATACGCGTTTGACGCCGACAATAGCTCGACGGCAACAGGTGGCGGGTTGTTGTGGCAGGTGAGCATGGGCAACGCCGCGGTTTCGCCCCCGCCCGGAAATGTGTGGGGGTATCGCTACGGGGGCCCCAATATCCAACCGTGGATTGGCATCACCGGCACGCCCGTGATTGATCCCTCCACCAATATCATGTACCTGGACGCGTTCACCAACGACTCCACCGGCGTCTGGACGCACCACATTCACGCCCTGAACCTCACCACCGGCGCGGACGTGATTCCGCCCGTATTGGTCGCGGCCACCTCTCCCGGCAACGGCGTCGGGGGCAACGGCACCACTGAGACCTTCGCGGCTACGCAGGAACTCCAGCGGCCCGCACTCTCATTGCTCAACGGCCAG
Source organism: Phycisphaerales bacterium (assembly GCA_028288775.1). Taxonomy (GTDB): domain Bacteria; phylum Planctomycetota; class Phycisphaerae; order Tepidisphaerales; family Tepidisphaeraceae; genus RYN-428. The sequence continues at coordinate 15,769 of JAQGHP010000363.1, forward strand.
GTGTTCGTCGCGTACGGCAGCTATGCCGACACCGACCCCTATCACGGGTGGGTGCTCGGATACAAAGCCTCCAATCTCCAACTTCAAAGCGTTTTCAATTCGACGCCGAACTTGCTGACCCCCCAGGGGGCGAATCCCGGCGAAGGAGCTTTCTGGCAGGCCGGCGCCGGGCTGGCGTCTGATGGGACTAATCTCTACGGAATCACCGGCAACGGCGACTTCAACGCCGCCATCGGCGATTACGGCGACAGCTTCGTGAAGCTCACCCCGACCAGCAGTTCCGACCCCGTCACGGGTTATTTCACGCCCTACAATCAACAGCAACTTTCCGACGCGGACGAGGACTTGGGCTCCGGCGGCGTCATGGTCCTGCCCGACTCTGTCGGCAGCGCAGCTCATCCGCACCTCCTCGTCGGATGCGGCAAGCAGGGGGTCATTTATCTCATCGATGCCAACAACATGGGCGGATACGACCCCGCCACCGACCATGTCATCCAGGAGGTCAACCTCGGATCGGGCACCTGGAGCAGCCCGGCCTATTTCAACGGGCGGATTTATTTCCACGGCGTCGGGGACGTCATCAAGGCCTTCTCCATTAGTAATGGCGTAATGTCCTCGACCCCCGTCGCAACGGGGACCGTCTCCTACGGCTACCCCGGTGCGACCCCCAGCATCTCCTCCAACGGCGCGCTCGACGGCATCGTGTGGGACGTCCAGAGCGGGGCCACCCTTCACGCGTACAACGCCTCCACCCTTGCCGAGATCTACAACAGCAATCAGGTCATCTCGCGCGACCAGCTCGGCTCCGTCGCAAACTTCATCACCCCGACGATCGCGGACGGACACGTTTTTGTTGGCACGAACAATTCCGTCGTCATTTATGGGCTCTTTCCGCCGCCCGCCAATCCCCCGGCTGCGCCGACCCTTCTCACCGGCGTCGCGCAGAATTTCCAGACCGTCAACCTCAAATGGCAGGACAACTCGGATAACGAGGACGGGTTTTACATCTGGCGCTCGCCCCACAACGCCAATGCCTGGGTGCAAGTCGGCACGGCGACCGTCAACGCCACCACTTACGCCGACACCACAGCCCAGGCCTCCACGACTTACGATTACGAAGTCCAGGCCCACAACACCTACAACGGCAGCTCGGTTTCCGCGTTTACCAATGTCGTACCCGTCACCACGCCCGCGCCGCCGCCGGTCGGCACGGGGGACGGCCTAAGCGGCGCCTATTACGTTGACCAGGTCACGGCGCAGCCCCATTTCAACGCGCCCGCCATCCTCACCCGCACGGATGCGTCGATCGATTTTGATTGGGGCAACGGCTCCCCGGACCCGAGCATCACGGTCGATCATTTCTCGGTCATCTGGACGGGCCAGTTCAAACCGACCACCACCCAGGTCTACACGTTCAGCACTACGTCGGACGACGGCGTCCGCCTGTTCATCAACGGCACACAGGTCGTTAACGATTTTGCCGACCACGCCCCCACGGTGGACACCGCAACCATGTCCCTCACCGCAGGCACCACGTACAGCTTCGAGATGGATTTCTACGAAGACGCCGGCGGCGCGGCGGCCAAGCTGCATTGGAACACCAGCACCATCGCCGACACGCCCGTCCCGTTCCTCAACGGCGGGGCGACCGGAAAATATTTTAATGATCCCGCCAGCAGCAGCGGCTACTCCCACCTTCAGGGCACGCCCGTGCTCACCCGCGTCGACCATCAGATCGATTCGAACACGTGGCCCAACTACACGCCCGACCCGTCCGTAGGAAACACCAACTTCTCGGTGAAATGGAGCGGAAGGGTTCAGCCCCAATACACCGAAACGTACACCTTCTTCACGCTCAGCGACGACGGCGTAATGCTGTACGTCAACGGCCAGCAGTTGCTGACTGACTGGAACGACCACGGCACGACTACGGACAGCGGCACGATCTCTCTCGTGGGCGGCCAGCTTTACAACATCGAAATGGACTACTACCAGGGCTCCGGACCCGACTTCGCCCAACTGCAATGGAGCAGCCCCTCCACGCCCCAGCAACTGATCCCCCAAAGCCAGCTCTATTCGGGCTTGACCACCGCCGCACCGTCGGCGCTCGTAGCGACCGCGGCCTCCGGCACACAGGTCAACCTGACCTGGCACGACAATTCCAATAATGAGTCGGGCTTCGACCTCGAACGCAAGACCGGGGTCGGCGGCACGTTCGCACCGGTTTTTGGCAGTCCGCTGTCCGCGAACACAACCGCGTACGTAGACACGGGCCTGACCCCCGGCACAACTTATTATTATGAAATCCGTGCGCTCAATTCCACGGCCAATTCAGCCTATACGACGCCGGTCCCGATCACCCTGCCCGTCACCCCCGTCTTCAACCCCGTCACCCCGCCCGCCGCCACGGCCGAGGGCACGGCCTTCGCCGCCTTTGCCGTCTCCTTCGCCGGCACCGCCGGCGACGCTTTCTCCGCCACCGTCGATTTCG
>JAQGHP010000381.1 GCA_028288775.1 Phycisphaerales bacterium
ACCGGGAACGGCCATCACACTGATCCCCGTCGGCTCGTCGCGTCTGCGGCCCGAGGCGTTCATGTCGCTGTCGCCCAAGCGTCAGAACGGCAAAGACCCGGCATACTCTGTCGCCCATTCGGGCGGAGCCGACACGCGCCCGGCTGTCGGCGATTCCACGGCGCCATGGCGAGAAAATCCGTTCATCGATACGACCGTCGAGCCGACTTCCGGTTTCACCGGCGGCGTGGACACGGCCTCGTATTCCAACATCCGCCGATTCCTCGGGCACAATCAACTGCCGCCGACCCGCGCCGTGCACGTCGAGGAAATGCTCAACTATTTCCCCGTCCGCGCGATCGCGCCAAAGGGCGATGAGCCATTGGCGACGACAGTGGAAATCGGACCGTGCCCGTGGGACGTGAGCCATCGCCTGGCGCGTATCTGCGTCCAGGCCCGCCCGGCGCTCGCCGAGCAGCGCCCACAAGTCAATCTCGTTTTGGTCGTGAACGTCTCCGCGTCGATGCGCGCCGAGAACAAGCTGCCGCTCTTGAAGAAGGCGATAAAATTGCTTGCCGGCAAGATGGGCCCACGCGACCGCATGGCGCTGATCGCTTATTCGCAGGATGTGAAAACCGTGCTCGCTTCGACGGAGGCCGCGGATAAGCCGGCGATCTTCGCCGCCATCGACCGGCTCGAGGCCGGCGGGCATTCGGAAGACGGGCGCGGAATCGAAATCGCCTATGCCGCGGCTTCATCGCACTTCGTCCAGGGCGGCATCAACCGCGTCATCCTCGCCACCGATGGCGACCTGACGGTCGGCACGACCGACTCCGCCCGCCTGGCGAGCATCGTCGCCAAGAACGCGCGCGAAGGCGTCTCGCTCACCGTCGTTGGCGTCGGCATGGAGAACCTCAACGACGCGATGGTCCACCAGCTCGCCATCGCCGGGGGCGGCAGCTACGCCTATGTGGACACCCTGGCCGAGGCGCGGAAGGTTTTGGTCGATCAGCTCAACGGCGCGCTCGTGCCTGTGGCAAGAGACGTGAAAGTGCAGGCGCGCTTCAACCCCGCCGCCGTCGCGGCGTACCGGCTCATCGGCTACGAACGGCGCGCGCTACCTTCAAACGACATCGACAGCGAATCGCAAATCGGCGGCGAGCTTGGCGCGGGCCAAAGCCTGACGGCGCTGTACGAAGTAATCCCCGCCGGCAAAGTTTCCGCGAACCGCCCCGCTGACCTCCTGACGGTCGGTGTGCATTACCGCGAGTCGGCTGGCGATACGGTCCGCGATCTCGAAACCGCCGGCGAAGACCACGCACTTACGCTGCCGCACACGTCGGCGGATTTCCGCTTCGCCGCCGCCGTCGCGGAGTTCGGGCTCCTCCTCCGAGAAAGCGACTACAAGGGAAACGCAAGTTACTTAACGGCTCTCGATCTCGCCCAAAGTTCCGCCGGGCCGGACGAAACCGGATATCGGCAGGAGCTAATTGGATTGCTGCGGAAGGCAAAGGCGCTCGCGTCGCGCTGACCGCGCCGCAAGAGAGCGTCGTGCGACACGGGCGTACCGCTGCCCGAGACAATATCCTGAGTGCGTCAAAGGGCCTCGACCGTGCGCGTGCGCGGGAGGCCCTTTGCATTTTCGGCGCAAGACTTTTGTCCAAATCGGGTACGATAAGTCGTCATGTCCGCGGGCGCCGATCCTATCCGGTCCGTGTTTTCCACCGATGTTTGCCCGAACTGCGGTTATTCGCTGCTCGGACTGCCCGACTCGGGCACGTGCCCGGAATGCGGACGAACCTATGACCAGTCCGAGATAATTTTGTACGGATATGCGCGGGGCGCGCATGAAAACGTGGGCAACGCCAAGGGGTCAAGGATCATTTGGATCGCGGGCGTGTCCGTCGCGTTTGGCTTTACCCAATTCGCCTGGTTTGGATTCCGTCAATTTGGTCCCGTAATCGGCTGGTTAACGATGGCCGCCGTGTGCGTTATCCCGGTGCTATACGGGCTCGCCAGACGCAGCGCCAGCGGGCATCCGGGGCTCGTTCAGGTGAGGCTCAGCAAAGAGGGGTGCATTCAGTACGATGATCTCGCCGGCCGGTCGCCCCTTGTGGAGTTGTATAAGTCGTACGCGTGGGTGCTCCCCATTGCCGGCGCGATTGTTCTCGTCGCGCTGTGGCGGCGGGACTCCATTAAAGGTTTCCATTTTTGGTTTTGGATGGCATTGGCCTTGGCGCTCGAATGCTACGAATGGATCGAGTGCCGAAAGTTCCGCAGGTTGATGCACAGGGCGCGTGACGACTTGATCGCCGACTGGAATGCCGTCTATCGCCCTCTTCAGCCGTGGAACGAAGTCGAGAGTTTTTCAATTCAGTTGACCGCGGACGAGACTTGTCGCTTGCGAATCACCGCTCGTGGGAAATGGATGAACCACGACGTCGTGGATGCGGAAATCAAGTGCTCGGCCGAGGAGATCAAGTCGATTCGGGCACTATTAAATCACTTCATCGGCATCGCAAGATCGGCCGCCTCGTCGCCCTTGTAGTCCGCG
>JAQGHP010000393.1 GCA_028288775.1 Phycisphaerales bacterium
TTCGTGTTCATTCGTGGCTCCCCCGGTTTGGTCATTCGGATTTGGTCATTCGGATTTGATTCGGATTTCGGGGATTCGGAATTCGGATTTCAAGCTCGGGATTCGGGTTCCCGGCATCGCGGGACCCTCTTCATCATTTCACCGCCTTGCGGTAGGTTTGTCCTTCATGTCAGTGGCAACACAGCGTGAAACGGCGTTGGCGTGGCTTGTTCCCGTGGCGGGGCCGACGACGGGGACGGTCGAGCTGACGGCCAAGCCTGCCGGCATACTCATCGGGCGCAGTGAGCAGTGCGACGTGCGGCTCACTGCCGACAATGTCTCGCGGGCGCACGCCCGGCTCACTTACGACGGCACGCGCTGGCGTCTCACCGATCTGGCCAGCCGCTGGGGGACGTTTGTCAACGGCGTGAAGGTTTCCCCTTCGCGCGACGTGGCGATGGGGGACGGGGATCTGCTGCGGATCAGCCCGTGGACATTTCGATTCGGGGCGAAGCCCGCGGAGGGCGGCGGACTGCTCGACGGGTCGCTGGAGACACATGACGACTCTGAGGAAGTCGGCACGCTCGTGCAGACGGTTACGCTCGATCGGCTGCCGACGCTGGGGGACGAGCTGCTGGCGCTGTTGCTGGAAAGTGCGGCGGGGATTCATACGGCGCAGGACGAGAAGACGCTGGGGAAGGTCGTGCTGGATAACGCCTGCCGGGGGAGCGGGCTGCCCAACGCGGCAATGCTCCGGCCGGTGAACCATGCGGGGCGGTATGAGGTGATCGCGGCGCGCTCGCCCGCGGGGAGTGCGCCGATCGCCTACAGCCGCTCGCTGCTCGCCGGGGCGGCGGGCGGGGAGGTGGCCGAGCTTTCCACCGACCGTCAGCCGATCGATGTGTCGCACAGCATCGCGAGCATGGGCGTGCGGTCGGCGCTATGCGTGCCGATCCTGCTGGGGCAGACGGTCGCGGCGTTTTTGTATCTCGATTCGCGCGGCGACGAAGGTGCGGGGCATCGGCTGCCGTTGCGGCCGCACGCGTCGGCGTTCTGCCTGGCGCTGGGGCGCATGGCGGGGCTGGCGCTGGCGAACTTGACACGCGTGGAGATGGAGCGCCGCGCGGCGCAGATTGAATCGGACTTGGCCGCGGCGGCGGCGGCGCAGCGGTGGATCCTGCCCCGCCGACAGGGGAATTTTGGGCCCTATGCCTACACGGGTGAGAGCCGCCCGGGCTCGCACCTGGGCGGGGATTTTTACGACGTGATCCCACTCGACGCGGACCGGCTGGCGGTGGCGGTGGGCGACGTGTCGGGGCACGGGGTGGCGGCGTCGGTATTGATGACCGCGTCCGCCGGGTTCTTGCACGCGGCGCTTCAGGAAGTCGGCGACCCGGGCGCCGCGGTCACGCGGCTCAACCGCTTCGTCTGCCCGCGCCGGCCGATGGACAAGTTCGTCACGCTGTGGGTGGGCGTGTTCGACCTGCGCGCGGGCGTGCTGCGGTACGTAGACGCCGGGCACGGCTACGCCCTGCTGGGTAACGGGGCGGGCGACACGCGACGCCTCAACGAAGGGGGCAATTACCCGGTGGGCGTTGAACAGGATACGGTGTACGAGGCGACGACCGTTCCGCTGCCGGCGGGCGGGCGCGCGCTGCTCATCAGCGACGGATTGGTGGAGCAGTTGGGGACGTCGTTCGATGCGGAAGGCAAACCCGCCGCGTTCGCGACGACGGGCGTGCAGCGCGTCATGGGCGAGACGTCCCCCGGCGAGGACCTCGTTGCGGCATTGTTCGAGGCCGTCGCGAAGCACGCCGGGCGACCGGCGCTGTCCGACGACGCGACGGCGGTGTTGGTGGAGTGGTAGGCGCGGAGGATCTATGTCGCGGCTCATCTCACGAATTCTGCTGGCTGTATTTCTCCTGCCGCTGTCGGCAATGGTCTATCTTGCGGTTTTTGTGCCGATGTCCGTGAGAATGCTTTGGCTGCCAAGCGGGCGATTCATACCCTGGTTTGGTGCCGGGCTTGCGGCGTGGACGTTCATGGCGATCTACTGGTGGCTGCTTTGGCGCGGTTCGATCCGCTGGAGCCGCCGACGGATTGGGCTGAGCTTTGGCTTTGCGTTTCCCGCGCTATTGGTGGCGGGCACGATCGGCTACCTCCTGGGACAAAGGGAGGAAGAATTCGGTTGCTTCATGGGAAGTGCGCTGGCACCGTTACTGTGGATCGTGTCCACGATCTTTCTCTGGCGCGAGACCGCGGCAGAGCGGAAAGAACGGCTACATGCTGCAGGCCACGGCGCGGTGGTCTGTCCGACCTGTGGATACAACCTCACCGGTCTCACCACCACGCGCTGTCCCGAGTGCGGCGGCCAGCTCACGCTGGACGAACTCATCGCCGCCCAGCCCGCCCGTGAATCCCGGGAATTGGAATAGGGTTCGGGCTTGGCCAGCGGGAACCCCGCCGCGGACGACTTCTCAAATATCACGAAGGTGCCCGGTTACGCATGCGCGCCGAGGATTCTGCCGGCCCGGAGAATGTCGCCGAGGGCGGCGGGCGGGAGGGGGACACGCAGTTCGGCGGGCGCGAGCAAATGCAACGTGTTGGAGTCGATGCGCTCGATCTCGCAGAGGCGGGTTTCGGCGAGAGAGTCGCCGCGGGTGAGGAGGGCGAGTTCGCCGGGCTGGAGTTCCGCGGGGGCGAGGATTTGGAATGCCAAAGATGTGCCGGAGTGGTGCGGGGGAACGTCGGCGGCGAGTTCCAGCGCGAAGGCGTCCGGGATGCCGGGATAACGGACGCGCAGGCGACGGCCGTCGAGCGGGGTCCAGTCGTCGAAATGCTCGACCGCTCCTCTTTCCATGATGCGCCCGTAAACCGGGATTCCGCGGCCGGCGGCGCACGGGGCGGCTTGCGGCGCCGGTGCGAGGCGTGGGCGGGCGACAGCCGGGGAGAGGCGGTCGAGATCGACTCTGCGGGCGTCGGGAATCCACTGGGCGCTGCCTGCGTCGAGCGATTCCAGATCGCGCAGGCTGACTTTCAGCGCGCGGGCGAGGTAGCCGCGAGCGCTGCGCCCCACGCGGGCGAGCGTCCCGGCTTCGAGCAAGGCCTCGACCGTTTGCAGCGCGATGCCCGATTCATCCGCCAGCGCCCCCGCCGTCGGCATGCCCAGGGCCCGGGCGCGATGCAGTACCCACTTCGACATGCTTCCCATATCTCTTCCCGTCCCGAAGACGTTTTCGTGATCCGCCCAACCTCAATTGTTGCGTACGCTTTCAGAGCCGGGGCGTGTCGCCCCGGTCGAACCCAATGCCCGCTCTGGTCCCCTCTCCCTCGTACTCGGGGGAGAGGGATAGGGTGAGGGGCGGAAGTCGATTTGCGCCGGAATTCCGAATTATGTAGGGTGGGCGTACTCGCCCACCGTTCGTCCACTGCTTCAGTGTCCAATGGTGGGCGAGTACACCCACCCTACATGGTCTTCTTGCGAATCACACAACTTCACGCCCGGCCCCTCATCCTGCCCTCTCCCCGGAGTACGAGGGCGAGGGAGTAAAGACGGAGCAATATTGCGACCGGGCCGACACTGCCCGGCTCCGAAGTTACCCCACAAGCTGGACCGGTCGTCCCTTTCGTAATTTTCAGTTCTCTCTGGCCCCGTCTTTCCATCCCCGCGTCCCCGCGTCCCCGCGTCTCCCGTCCTTCGTCCCCTACTCATCCGGCGTTAGCCGGTGCGTCGCGCGGGCGAGAAGCTTCACACTCCCCCGCTCGACGACTCGCGGCTCATACTTTTCGTTCCAGCAGCGGAGGATCAGAAGCTCGTGATTGTCGGGGTCGATGAAGACGCGTTTGAAGGTGTTTTCGCCATCGGCGAACTGGAGGAAATAATTTTTTCCCTCGACGATCCCCTCGCGCTCCGCGGCATCGACGGAGAAGAGGACCACGTCGCCGTGGGAATACCTGGGCTCCATGCAGTCCCCGTCGACCGTGACCGCAAACCGCCGGGCCGCGCCGGCATGGACGGGGGCCTTCCCTCTACGGGCGGCGGAACGGTCTTCGCTCCGGGCGGCGGAGACGCCGTGAAAATGCTCGACATCCACCACCTCCATCGCGTCGCGGCCGGGTGGAATATGTATGCCGCTGGGGAACGCGGGGTCAGCGGGTGCCGGCCGCCCTCCTGTGCCCAGCACGCCCCCCATTTCGCCCGTTAGTTTGTCCGGCGTCGCGCCGATCTGCTGGCGCAGCGCATCCGGGGAAAGGTTGAGCAGCGCCGCCAGCTTGCGAAAGCTTTTCACCTGCATTCCCCCTACCTCTGCTTGCTCGAGCCGGCGAATGTTGGCCGGCGACATTTCCAGCCGCTGGGCGAATTCCTCCTGCGTGAGGTAACGGCCCTGGCGAAGTGCCGCGAAGTCTCTGCCGTGAATGAGGATACGTTGCTGTGCCATTTCTGAGGAACACCTGTACCGGACGCAACCACCGAAATCCAGAAGAAAATACGATAAATAGTAGTTGAATATTACCATTCTGGCGGTATATTGGTACTCATGTGTTCGGTTTATGTTCGGTATCGGTTGTAAGGCGCTTTTGGGGACTTTTTTATGGCCACAGTAGAAGCAGGCGTGGCGTTCCAAACGCGGGACGCCCTGGCGTTGTTCAAGAAGCTCGGGCTGGAGGTGGCGGACCCGCGGCCGATCATGGAAGGCTGGGCCGAGGCGAACGCCGCGTGGCTCCGCGAGCGCTCCTGGCGTGTCGATGACCACTCCGATCGTGTGCTATCCCACCTCCACCGATTCGGAGGCCGGGCCAAATCCGCCCCCCCGGGCCGCAAGCAAAGCGGCCGCAAGCGGCCGGTCTGGTGCGTGGAGCTCAAGCTCCGTTTCCGCTCGCTCACGGACGCCGCCCGATTCGTGGAGCGGAGCCCGAGCAACATTCTTCAGGCGCTGAACCGAGGACTACGATGCGGGCCGTATCACTGGGAACCCTTCGATCAGCGACGGCACCGGGCCGACGCGGCCTAGCGAGATAGACCTTCCGTACATATTGGACCGGGTGCATGGTAATTCCCGGAGTGTGCCTTCAATTCCCTCCTCCGGTCTCCGGGGGAGGGTTAGGGAGGGGGCCTGCGAGGAGAGTTCAAGGGTTTAAGGGTTCAAGGTTCAAGGGCCTGACTCTTGAACCCTTCAACCCTTCAACCCTTCAACCCTTCAACTTTTGACTTCTCGCCCCCACCCCCTGCCCTCCCCCGTGTACAGACCGGGGACATGGGTAACAGTCGTCCGGGGACAT
>JAQGHP010000489.1 GCA_028288775.1 Phycisphaerales bacterium
CGTCGGGGGTGAGCTGGAGCATATAGCGAGTGTAATGGCCAACTCAGCGGGAATCACGGGCAACTACCAAGCTCATCCATTCGATGCTATCGTAGGGCCATGGGAAGTCGAAGCCTGCGACAAAAGACCCCGGCGGCGTTGCCGAAAAGGCGCCTTCCGTACCATGTCTTTGTCAGTCATGCGACGGCCGACAAATGGATCGCCCGCATGATCTGCGAGAAAATCGAGGCCGTCGGCGCGACGTACTTTCGTGACGATCGAGACATCGACGGGGGTGATGACATCCCAGAGCAGATTCGTCGGGCAATCAACGCGTCGCACGAATTGGTCGTCTTACTGACGCCCGTCTCATTCAACCGAGAATGGGTAAGGATGGAAGTGGGGGCGGCTTGGGGACGCCGAAAGGACTTCCGAATCATTGCGTTACTCTGCCACGTAGATACGGCTCCGATACCGACTATAATCAAGGCCAGAAAAGCCATCCCTTTGAATGACATCGATGATTATTTGAGTGAACTAAAAGCTCGAGTTCAGAAAGCGAACGCATGACTCACAAGAAACCGACGTTTGACGTGTTTCTCTCCTCCGCTCCCGGCGATATCGGTTGGGCGAAGGAGGTCGTGTCGCGGTTTCTGGACGCGGGCCTTAGCGTTTATGACGAAGCCGACGCAAGGATGTCAGAGAACATGTCTGATGGCGTTTGGGAGGCGATAGCCGAGAGTTATGCGTTGGTTGTGCTGCTTGGGGGCGGATCGGTGAAGCCTCTATCGCTTTCATTCCTTTTTGGCGTAGCCATGGGGCGGCAAAAGCCTGTGTTCGTGCTGTACCAAGGCGAACATCCGCCGGAAGTGCCGGCATATGTCAGGGGTTTCGCAAAGCCATTTCGAGCGAAAGACGTGGGCAAGCTGGTTGACCATGTCCGGGAGATTTCTCGTCCCCTTTCGGAACATGATCGGCAGTTGCTGATCGAGAGTTACGCCGCCACGGGAGTAGCGGTGGATGAGTTGTTGAGCGATCCCGAGGAATTCGACCGCTTGAGCAAGAATTTTAACCGGGCTGCCAAGTCAAAATCTCACGTCCCCGAAGAGCGTCTTCTAGGCGAGATTCTGCGCCTTCGAAAACGCGGTGCATTGCCGCGTCTTCAGAAGCAGCATGTATGAGTTCTCGCTGCAAGTGACCATCAGGTACGGGTACTTGGAGTTGCCGTCTCGCGCAGCGCCTGCAACTCCTTCAATCGCTCCCCCGTCACCGGCTTCTTCGTCTTCATCATTTCCATAAACGCGTCGAACAGGTACGCGGCGTCGTGCGGGCCGGGGCTGGCTTCGGGGTGGTATTGGACGCAAAAGACGGGCAGATCCTTGTGGCGGAAGCCTTCGACGGTGTTGTCGTTCAGGTTGATGTGCGTGACGATGCCGCCCTTGGATTCGAGGGATTTTTGATCGACGGCGAAGCCGTGGTTTTGGCTGGTGATTTCCACGCGGCCGGTGTCGAGGTTTTTGACGGGCTGGTTGCCGCCGCGATGGCCGAATTTGAGCTTGTAGGTGGTTGCGCCCAAGGCGCGGCCTAAGAGCTGGTGGCCCAGGCAGATGCCGAAGATGGGGACTTTGCCCAGTGCGCCCTGGATCGGCTTGACGGCGTAGTCGAGGGCGGCGGGGTCGCCGGGGCCGTTGCTGATGAACAGGCCGTCGGGGCGGTGGGCCATGATCGCTTCGGTCGTCGTGTCGGGCGGCAGGACGGTCACTTTTACGCCGCGTTCGGAGAGGTGGCGGAGGATGTTGTGCTTCGCGCCGCAGTCGAGGGCGACGACGTGCAGACCGTCGCCACGTTCGACTTCACCCAGGCCCCAGTCGCCCTGGTCCTGATCCCATTCGTACGCGGCGGTTGGCATCACCGCCTTCACCCAATCCGCGCCCGCCATCTGCGCCGAATGCCGGGCGCGCTCGACGAGCTTCAAGTCATCTTCGATTTCGGTGGAGAGGATGCCGCGCATCGCGCCGCCGATGCGGAGCTTGCGGGTGAGGGCGCGGGTGTCGATGCCTTCGATGCCGATGATCTGGTTCTGCTTTAGGTATTCGTCGAGACTCAGGTCGGCGCGGTAATTGGAATAGAGCGGCGGCAGCTCTTTTACAACAAACCCGGCGACGTGCGGCTGCTTGCTCTCGACGTCCTGGCGGTTGATGCCGTAGTTGCCGATGAGGGGATAGGTCATCGTGACGATCTGCCCCTTGTAGGACGGGTCGGTCAGGATTTCCTGGTAGCCGGTCATCGACGTGTTGAAGACGACCTCGCCCTCGGAGGTCCCTGAATGCCCGAAGGCCCGGCCGGTGAAAACCGTGCCGTCCTCGAGCGCAAGCTTGGCGATTCTCGGACTGCTGCTCATGGTGGCGGGATTATAGGGATTCCGCGGCGTGGTGCGAATTTCAGTGGCTGCGACGAAGTTGGATGAACGCAGAGGCGCGGAGGCGCAGAGGAAGAAATACAGAGGAATGCGGGCAAGGACACTTGCGGGGAACGTCCCTCTGCCGTGGCATGCGCGGCTCGCCCATGAGCCCGCGGCTATAGCCGCAAAACACGGGCGGGCCGCCCGTGCCACGGAAGGCGACGCATTTCCCTCTTTTCCCGCCCAACTCTGCGTCTCTGCGCCTCCGCGTTCATATTCTCTGCGATTAAACCAGCATCAGCGCCGGTTCTTCCAACAGGCCCTTGAGGGTGCGGAGGAACTCGGCGGCCGTCGCGCCGTCTACGGCGCGGTGGTCGGCGGACAGGGTTACTGTCAGCATCGTTCGCGCGACGATCTGGTCGTTGCGGACCACTGCGCGTTTCTCGGCGCTGGCGATGGCGAGGATGGCGACTTCGGGAGGGTTGATGATCGCGCTGAACTCTCGGACGCCGTAGGTGCCCAGGTTGCTGATGGTGAACGTCGCGCCGCGCATCTCGTCCTGCTTGAGCTTCTGGGCGCGGGCGCGCTTGATGAGGTCTTCGCTCTTGAGGCGGATTTCGCGCAGGCCCATCTGGTCGATCCCGCGGAGCACGGGGACGATCAGGCCGTCGGGGATGGCCACGGCAATGCCGAGGTTTACGTCGCCGAAGCGGGTGATGCCATCTTCGCCGAAGTGGGCGTTGACCGCGGGGTGGCGGAGCAACGCGACCGCCGCGGCCTTGGAGACGAAATCGCTGATGGAGATCTTGACGTTCTCGGGCTTGAGCATCTCGTTGAGCCGTACGCGCGCGGCGGAGAGCTCTTCGATATCGATGTCGATCGTTTCGTAAAAGTGCGGGACGGTCTGCTTGGACCGTTGCAGAGCCGCCGCGATGGCGGCCCGCATCTTGGTGAACGGGATGACTTCCTTCTGCCCGCGCGGTACGCGCGTCGGGAGGACGGGCTGCGGGGCGGCGGGCTGGGACGGCCCGGCGGATTTGCCAGCCGCGGGGGCTGGCTGGAAGTTCAGGACGTCGCGCTGCACGATGCGTCCGCCGGGGCCGGAACCCTGGATCTGCGAGAGGTCCACGCCCTTGTCGGTGGCGATGCGCCGGGCGAGCGGGGAGACGAACACGCGGCCGCCATTGTTGCCGTTGCCATTGCCATGACCCGTCGGCAGCGGCGGCACGGGCGTGGCGGCCTCGCGGGTTGCGCCGTGGCCGGCCTCATCGGGCTCGTGAAGCTCACCAGAGCTGGCGTTTTCCAGAGAGTGGCCGGCGGGTCGCGAGGGCACCGAAGGCGGAACGCGCTCCGCGGCCGCCGCCTGCCGGGGCTTCTGCGCCACCGACGCCGCGACCGGCTCGGGCCGGGCGGCGGGTGCCTTGGCACCCGACGCGTATTGCTTCTTCACGTCCGCCGGGCTTTCCTTTGCCGTCGCCAGCACTGCCATCACGCCGCCAACGGGGATCTTTCCGCCCTCCTGCACCGCGATATGCGCGAGGGTGCCCGCCTCGAACGATTCCATCTCCATCGTCGCCTTGTCCGTCTCGATCTCGGCGATGATCTCGCCCGCGCGGACCTTGTCCCCTTCCTTCTTGACCCACTTGACGACGGTCCCTTCCGTCATCGTGTCGCTCTGTTGGGGCATGGTGATTTCGACTGGCATGGAGGCTCCAAATGCGAGGAGCCAGAAGCCAGAAGCCAGGAGCCAGAAGGGAAGCGATCGCATCGCCCGTATTCTTCTGGCTTCTGGCTACTGGCTCCTGGCTTCTCTCCTTCTTACCGATAGCAAACTTCCTTCACCGCCGCGACGATGCGATCGACGCTGGGCATCATCGCTTCTTCGAGATAGTGGTTGAACGGGACGGGGATTTCGTCGCTGTGGACGTATTCGATCGGGGCGTCGAGGTAATCGAAGACGGGCTTTTGGATCTTATGCAGGATGCCCCCGCCCATGCCGCAGTAGCCCCAGTCTTCGTCCACGATCACGCAGCGGCCGGTCTTCTTTACGGAGTTGACCAGCGTCTGCGTGTCGAGCGGGCGGAGCGTGCGGACGTCGATCAGCTCGACGTCGATGCCGTGGTCGTTCACCATCGCCTCGACCGACGGGCGCACCACGCGCTGCAGCGGCCGGCCGTAGCTGATGACCGTGACGTCCTTGCCCTCGCGCTCCACGTTCGCCACGCCCAGCGGCAGCGTGAAGTCGCCCTCGGGCACTTCGCCGGTCTCGCTGAGCATCTTTTCGTTCTCAAGGAAGATGACCGGGTCGTCGCAGCGGATCGAGCTCTTAAGCAGGCCCTTGGCCTCGGCGGGCGTCGAAGGGGTGACGACGATTAGCCCCGGGATGCGGGCGTAGATCGATTCCATGCGGTGGCTGTGCGTCGCGCCGAGCTGGTGGGCGATGCCGTTGCCGCCGCGGAAGGTGATGGGGATTTTGAACTGTCCGCCGGACATGTAGCGGACGTTGGCGGCGTTGTTCACGATCTGATCAAGGCAGACGAGGGTGAACGACCAGCTCATGAATTCGATGATCGGCCGCAGTCCGACCATCGCCGACCCGACGCCCAGGCCGGCTAAGCCGGATTCGCTGATGGGCGTGTCGAGCACGAGGCG
>JAQGHP010000510.1 GCA_028288775.1 Phycisphaerales bacterium
CACCGCGGCCGCCCGATTCGATCCACGTGGGCGTGAACGCCATCGCCGACCCGCGGACCAACACGGTTGCCGTCACTGCGCCGCCGGATTCGATGAAGGTGGTCGAGCAGATCATCCACGAGATGGAAACCGACCCGTCCACCGCGTTCGACATCCAGTCGTTTTCCTTGAAGTTCGCGGACGCGACCGCCACCGCGAAGCTGCTCGCCTCGCTCTTCCAGCCCGACCCCGCCCAGGCGGCGGCGGGCGCGAAGGCCACCGGGCACGAGTCGGCCATTAAGGCCAAGGTAGTCGCCGCCTCGGATGACCGCACCAACACCGTCGTCGTCACCGCGCCCGCCGAGACGCTGAAGATTATCGAAGCCGTGGTGAAGATGCTCGACGCCAACCCGATCTCGGGCGCGGAGATCCAGGTGTTTCAACTGATCAACGCGGATGCCTCGACGGCGGCAAAGCTGCTGCAATCCACCTTTCAGCCCGCGGTGTTGCAGACCAGCGCCGCATCGGCGACCAAGCCGCCCGGCACGGTTGACGCTATCCGCCGCCTTGGGTGGGTCAGCGCAACATCCGACGACCGGACCAACACCCTCATCGTCACCGCGCCGCAGGAAGTCATGCGCGTGGTGACGGGCATCGTGAAGCAGCTCGATTCCAACCCCGTTTCCCAGCAGACTTTCTTCATCTACCGCCTGCGCAACGGGCAGGCGCAGAACCTGGAAGCGGTGCTCAACAACCTGTTCAGCAGCGGCCAATCCAGCAGCGCGAGCGCCTCGGCGCGTCCGGGGGCGGGCCAGCAGACAGGGGCGCAGGGTTCGGCCTTCAGCAGCCGCGGATTGTCCGGAAGTTCGGGCCTCACTGCGTCGGGTGGCACAGGCATCGGCGCACGCCGGGGAACCAGCGGCGGATTGTCGGGCGTTGCCTCGGGCGTCGTCCCGCCCATTTCGCCCGGCGCCGCGCGGGCGGCCTCGGAGATGTCGGGGCAGGTGTACGTCGTGGCCGACGTTGACACCAATTCGTTGCTCGTCACCACGGCCACGCGTTACCAGACCCAGGTGCGTGCGATCCTCAGCGAGCTCGACCGGCCGGTGCCGCAGGTGCTTATCAAGGTGCTGGTGGCGGAAGTGAGCCACGATGATACCGCCGACTGGGGCGTGGACTTCTCCGTGCTCAATCGCCGGGCCAACGGAAAGGGCGAGACCGGGTCCACGATTTTGGGCAACGCGGCATCCGCCAACGCCAACGGCGGGCTGGTCGTCAGCATGCTGGAGACCAACGTGAACGCCACGCTTCACGCCCTCGCCACCGCCGGCAAGCTCGACGTGCTCTCCCGCCCCTACATCCTCGCCAGCGACAACCAGCTCGCCAGCATCACCGTCGGGCAGGAGGTCCCCTTCATCACCGACACGCGGCTCACCGATACCGGCCAGACCATCAACACCATTCAGTACCAGGACGTCGGGATCATTCTGAACGTCACGCCGCACATTAATCCCGAGGGCCTGGTCATCCTGGACGTCGCCCCGGAGATCAGCCAGTTGGCCGACACGACTGTGCCGATTAGCGCCGGGGTGGATGCGCCGGTGATCAACAAGCGATCGGCGCAGAGCCGCGTGGGGATCATCAACGGGCAGACGATCGTCATCGGCGGTTTGATGGAAGACCGCAAGACCACGAGCGTAAGCAAGGTTCCGATCCTGGGCGACATCCCGCTGCTGGGTGAGCTGTTCAAACGCACACAGGTGTCCAAGAGCAAGACCGAACTGCTGATCTTCCTCACGCCCCACGTGGCCCAGCAGCCCGAGACGCTCAAGCCCATGTCGCAGGACGAGATGAACGGCACAAAGCTCACGCCCAATGCCGTGGAGCCCGGCACCTTCGACGACCATCTCAAAGGAATGAACCGCGGCAACGTCCCCGAAACCCGCCCCGCCCCCCCGGCAACGCAGCCGTTCCTCGAGCTCGCCCCTCCGGCCACCCAACCCTCCGCCAACTTCGGCCCCACAACCATCGGGCCAATCCGGCTCCCTTAAGCAAAGGAGCCGCAAGTCGGGAAAGGGCGCGGATGCGATACTCCGCCGCGACGGGCGGACGCAAGCCACAAAGAGAGGCATGCGGCGAGGATAACCCGGCCCGGACGTCACCTTTAGTTTGGCCTAAATACTGAGCGCCAAGACCATCAAGGAGCAAAGGACGCTAAGCAAGAAAATTCTCAAATTCTTCCTTAGCGTTCTTGGCTCCTTGGCGGCCTTGGCGCATGTCTTCATCTTCCCGTCAGGAACCGTGAAAATCGCGAACGGCACTTCGGGGCGCACCAACTTCCGGTTCTTCTTCGCGGCTGACGTCGCGCCCCCGCGGTTTTCCGCGTCGCGGTCCCCACACGGCCAACTTTTCAGATTCTTTGCAACTGATCGATCAACACCGATAACCGGCCCGGACCACATTGCCGTGCCCGGGGGTTTTGGTTAGCGTAGCCCGCTTTCAAATGGCGGCCCGAATACCGTGTCGAGCACAAGAGCCGGTCCCCCTCAATCTCAAGACCCTCCCGCCTCAGCCTCGGCGACCGCTTCGCCGGACGTGGGCCTCGCGCCTTCTCTCCGCGCTACGCTTGCCGGGGCCATCCCCTCGGCCGATCAGGTGGGCAATGGCTTCCTGCTGCGCTGGATGTTCCGCTTCCTGAAGCCGGTGAAATGGATCGTCTTTTTCAACTGCCTTTACATCGCGCTGTGGGTCGGCGCCGAGGCGCTGACAACCAAACAGACCGCCCGCGTGGTCAACGAAATCCAGGATTTTGGAACCAGCGCGCGCGTCGCGAACGGGCCGGGGTTCTGGCATTGGATGACGCCTTCGGGCTTTAGTCTCCGCGCGGTTCTCGCGGGCTTGTGCGGGCGGCAGGTGGATTTTCGGTTTCAGATCATCGGGCTGATGCTCGTCGTCGTCGCGTATGTCAGCTTCCGCTATCTGCGGGTGGTGTCGGGCGCGAAGATGAGCATGAACATGGTCTACTACATCCGCGAGGCGGTGTACGACAAGCTCCAGCGCGTCGGCTTCGGGTTCCACGACGCGGTCTCCTCGGGACAGCTCATCAACCGGGCGCTGAGCGATTTGCAGAACGTCCGCGCGTTCGTCGAGACGGCCGTCAATCAGTCGCTGGAGATCGGGCTGACGGTCGGGGCCTACATCTTTTTGCTCATCACTGTTTCCAAGTCGATCGCGCTGCTGTCGCTGGTGCCGCTGCCGCTGTGGACGTACTACATCCTCCGGTTCAGCAAGACGGTGCAGCCCGCCGCCAAGGCCGTCATGGAGGCGGAGGACAAGAACGTCTCGATCCTCACGGAGAACATCGCGGGCGTACACGTCGTCAAGGCATTCGCCAGCGAGCGGCAGGAGGTGGAGAAGTACAACACCAACTGCGACCTGTTCCTCACCCGCGTGCTCAAGCGCATCCGGCTGTTCGCCGACTTCACGCCCGTCATCCGCATGATCGCCATGGGCTCCAACCTGTCGCTGTTCCTCGTGGCCGGGCTGCTGATGGTCAACGGCCACTTCCTGGCCGGCGACTTCATGATCCTCGGGCAGGCGATGGGGGCGATCCTCACGCGGCTTCAGGCCGTCGCGACGATCAACGAGCAGTACCAGAACGCGATCGTCTCGGGTCGGCGGCTGTATGAAGTGCTCTACGCCCGATCGACCGTGCCCGAGAAGCAGGGCGGACACGCGCTCCCGCCCGGGCGCGGGGCGGTGAAATTTGAGAACGTCCTTTTCGGCTACGACCCGCTCAAGCCCGTGCTGCGCGACATCAGCTTCGAGGTGCCAGGCGGGAGCATCGTCGCGATCGTCGGGCCCACCGGCGCGGGCAAGAGCACGCTCGTGAACCTCATCGCCCGCTTCTACGATCCGCAGCAGGGCAAAATATCCATCGACGGCGTCGATTTGCGCGATGCGTCGCTGGCGAGCCTGCGCACGCAGGTGTCATTCGTCTTCCAGGAGACGTATCTCTTCAGCGACACCGTCTCCGGGAACATCGCCTACGGCCGGCCGCACATCAGCGAGGGGGATGTGGAGGCCGCGGCCCGGCTTGCGCAGGCGCACGAGTTCATCGACGCCCTGCCCGAACGCTACCAGACGATCCTGGGCGAGCGCGGCTCCTCCCTGTCGGGCGGGCAGCGCCAGCGGCTGGCGATCGCACGGGCGATCCTCACCAACCCGCGCGTGCTGATCCTCGACGACGCTACCGCCGCGGTGGACCCGGAGACCGAGGACCTGATCCGCCGGGGGATGCGGGTGGTGATGCAGGGGAGGACGACGTTCATCATCGCCCACCGCATCAGCACGGTGAAGCGGGCGGACGTGGTGCTGGTGGTGGAGAATGGCCGGATCACGCAGATCGGCACACACGCCGAGTTGATGGCGCGGGACGGGCATTACCAGGAAATCGCCGCCGTACAGTTGTACGGCGACGACGGCCGCGACCCCGAAGTCACGGCGGAAGAAGAAAGCGAGCATCCGTCGCACATGCATCGCCTCCGCGACGCGAACATGGCCAAGGTCGAAGTCCCCCACGCGCCGATGGAAAACGCGGAGAGCGCGTGAGAGTGTAAATCCGAAATCCGAATCCCCGAAACCCGAATCAAATCCGAATGACGAATGACGAAATCCGAAACGGAGACTTGGGTCGGCTAACGACTCTGACGGCCTTATCCATCGCGGGCAGTGGGCATTCGGATTTCGGGCTTCGGACTTGATTCGGATTTCGGGGATTCGGATTTCGGAATTATCCGTCCTTCGCGGATCGACTTGAAGTGGAGCAACTGTGACCGTCGCCTCGTTTATCCGTAGAAAGAAAGCTCCCGACCCTCACGTCCGGCTGCCCATGCCGCCGGCGATTGCGGACGATGAGGAGCAGCGCTACCGGCCCATCGACCGGGTGCTGCTCAAGCGCGTGCTCGGCCTGCTCGCGCCTTTCAAAGGGCAGTACACGCTGGGGGTTTTTCTGGGCGTCTGCATGACCATCCTGGACATGCTCTCGCCAAAGTTCATGCAATGGATGATCGACTACGGGGTCGGCTACCAGAAAGGCGCGCTGCCGGGCCATCCCACCCACGCGGGCGCGACGCGCCACGTCCTGATGATTATCGGCACCTGGGCCCTGTGCATCGGCGGGGCCATCGTCTTTCAGCGCTTCACCATCCTTGTCATGACCGCGGCGGGGGAGCGCGTGCAGTTCTCCCTGCGCCGCCGGCTCTTCGGGCATCTCCAGCGCCTGTCGATGAGCTACTACGACAAGACCAAGCTCGGCCGCATCATCAGCCGCTGTACCAGCGACGTGAACAGCCTCCGCGAAATCAACGTCTGGGGCCTGCACGTCATCTGTTCGAACCTGCTGATGATGCTGATCGCCGCGGTGATGCTGGCGACGACGACCGACTGGCGGCTGTTCGTCTCCGTCGCTTGGCTGGGGGGCGTGCTCGTCTTCGCCAATCGGGTCTACCTGCGCAAGGCGGCGTCGATGTGGCAGACGGTGCGCGAGGGGTGGACACGTGTTAGCACGAACATGGCCGAGAACATCACCGGCATGCGCGTGGTCACCGCGTTCAACCGGCAGATGCCCAACCTGGGGGTCTTCAACCGTCTCCAGCAAAACAACACGGACAACAACGTCACCATGTCGCGCGTCAATGGCGTCTACCAGCCGGTGCTCGACCTCGTCCGCTTCGTCGGGAAAATCATCATCCTCACCTACGGCGGCTACCTGATCGTCAGCGGCCGCTTCCCGCCGGGCAAGGGCGTGGGGGCGGTCGTTGCGGCGTCGCTGTATTGGGACTGGTTCATGAACCCGATCACGACGTTCGGCCAGTGGTACAACATGCTCATGCAGGCGATGGCCGGGGCCGAGCGCGTCTTCTCGCTGCTCGATTTGCAGCCGGAGGTGCAGGACGAGGCGGAGGCGAAGCCGCTCCCGCGGATCGTGGGGAATGTGACCTTCGAGCACGTGACCTTCGGCTACGCGCCCGGGCGTCCGGTATTGCATGATGTGAACTTCGAGGCCCGGCCGGGGCAAACGATCGCGCTGGTCGGCGCGACGGGGAGCGGGAAGAGCAGCATCATTTCGCTCATCGCCCGGTTCTATCAGCCGCAGGAGGGAAGGGTGCTGGTGGACGGGCAGGACATCCGCACCGTCACGTGCGATTCGCTGCACCGGCAGATGGGGCTCGTGCTGCAGGTGAATTATCTGTTCACCGGCACGGTGATCGAAAATATCCGCTACGCCCGCGCCGGCGCGAGCGACGAGGAAGTACAGGCCGCGGCCCGTGCGATCGGCGCGCATGACATGATCCTCACGCTCAAGGACGGCTACCAGACCGACGTCGGCGAGCGCGGCGCGAACATGTCGCTGGGCCAGCGGCAGCTCATCTGCTTCGCCCGCGCGTTCCTCGCCGACCCGCGGATCTTCATGCTCGACGAGGCCACCAGCGCCGTGGACACCGCCACCGAGCTCATGGTGCAGAACTCGCTGGAAAAGCTGCTCGCCGGCCGCACGACCTTCATCGTCGCCCACCGCCTGAGCACGATCATGCGCGCCGACTGCATTTTGGTGATCGACCAGGGCCGCGTCATCGAACGCGGCACCCACCGGGAACTACTGGCCAAGGGCGGGAAATACGCCCATTTGTACGAGCAGTTTGTTCGGCATGTCGAGTAAAATTGTCAGTTGTCAGTTGCCAGAGGATCTGTGGTTTCCATGCGCGTATGCGAACACGCGCTTGTGGTGCAGCCTTTCAGGCTGCATTTGCAGGCTGAAAGCCTGCACCACAAGTTATGGAGAATTCGATTTTCCCATTTGCTCCCACCCAGCCGCCGCGGCGGCTATGATTTGCAACTGACAACTAACAATAATCCCTCCCAATTTCGCGTCTTGAGGATGGAGAGATGACCTGATGTCGGTCGTGTTGCGATGACCTG
>JAQGHP010000530.1 GCA_028288775.1 Phycisphaerales bacterium
ATTGGGGATTGAGCCCCCACTGTTCGAATTTTTCCGGGCGCTTGCCGCCGTCGTACCAGCTGAGTTTCACCGGCGGCAGCTCGCCGCGGGCGGGGAATTCCCAATCGACGATGAGCCATTCGGGGCAGCAGTCCGGGCTGACCTCCGGCCCGTGTGCCCGCACCTTGGTCGGGTGCGCCAGGTCCAGCGCCCAGAACGGCAGATCGCCGTAGTGGCAGGCCATGTCGCCCAGCGTGCCGTCGCCATACGCCCAGTAGCGGCGCCAGCTCGCGGGCAAGTAGGCCGCGTTGTACGGATGAAACGGCGCGGGGCCGACCCACAAATCGTAGCTCAGCGTCGAAGGCACCGGCTGCGCTTCCTTGGGCGGCTTGTCCGCCCACCACCCCTTGCCGCACCAGACGTGCACCTCGCTCACCGGGCCGATCGCCCCCGACTTCACCAGCTCCACCACGCGGCGGTAATTGGCACCGCCATGAATCTGCGTGCCCATCTGCGTCACGCGCTTGTACTTGGCCGCCAGTTCGGTGATCGTCCGCGCTTCCTTCACGGTGTGCGTCAGTGGCTTTTCGCAGTAGACGTGCTTGCCGAGCTTGAGCGCCATCGCCGTGGCGACGGCATGCGTGTGATCGGGCGTCGCCACGAGTACGCCGTCGATGTCCTTCTGCTCGAGCATCTTCCGGAAATCGTTGTACTTCTGCGCCTTGGGGAACATTTCGCCGGCCTTACCCAGGTAATTATCGTCCACATCGCAGAGGGCGACGATGTTGACCAGGCCGCTCTCGACGAGCGCCTTGCGGTCCGACTCGGCCTGATCGGCGGTGCCGATGCAGGCGAGGCTCAGCTTGTCGGTCGATGAGACGCTCTCTTCGCCCCAGGCCGAGCGTCCCGCGACCCAGAACCCCAATGCCGCCGCCGCAGAACCCTTCACAAAATCCCGGCGATTGATCTTCCGTCCCATCGCGTGTCTCCAAAGTGAAATGAGAAGTGCGTTGACTCGCCCCTTTCATACCACGGGGAGGGCAAAGGGTTAAGCGGTGGCCCGCCTTCACTCGATTGCTCACTTTACGCCAAGCGGCCACGCTTGCCGCTCCTGCCGTCCGAAACTGTTGCAAGAATCATTACGGCCGGTCGATAATCGCAACTTTCATTCGGGGTACCGTATGTTGAAATATCGCGGAATCGCGTTCGCAATCATGGCGGCCCAATTCTGGCTTGCTCATTGGAGCGTTGCCCAGCAGGAGCCGGCGCCCGGCGCGGAAGCCGCGCGGGCAAAGAAGCTGATCGAAGACCTCGACGATCCGGACGCGCAGGTACGCCGACAAGCATCGCTGCAACTCAACAGCCTCGGCGGAGACGTGCTGGCGGTGATCGAGGAATCGGCAAAAAAGGAAGACCTCAACCCGGAGCTGCGCGCCCGGCTTCGACTGGCCCTCACGTACATCCGTCCCCGTGTCGTCCGCGAGCGCGAAGCTCGCGCGCGGAAAGCGTGGGAAGCTAAAGTACTCCACGACGCCTACGACAAATCCGGGCACACCAACGCCGCCTGGGACGGCGACGCGCATCGCGCCATCGACTTGTTTTTCCCGTTGGGGCCCGATCCGCTCCACGGACCGGCCGAGCCGCGCGACGCGGCCCTGGCTGCTTTTCAGGCGGCGGTGGACAAAGGCTGCCGCGACCCGCTCCTCCTGGCCCTCCGCGGGATCACCGACGGCCAGGACGCCGGCCGCAGCTACCATACGCCAACAGGCAACATGACACGCATCATCGATGATCTGCAGAAGGGGAATTACCCAGCGGCAGTTAAGATGCGCGTGGTCAACGGATACCTCCGAACCACCAACATCACCGCCGGGGATCGTGTGCTCATCCCGATATCGCTCGTTACGGAAGTGGCAAAGATGTCCGGCTTGCCCGCCGGCGAACTCGACGCGCTCGCGAACGATTTTTACACGGCCCAGCGCGAAAACCATGACCAGTTTCAGGCGCTCAATCCGTTCGTCGATGCCTACCAGAGGGCTGCGCCGAATTCCGCGGGCCCGCGATTGCTCCGGGCGCGGGCGAAGCTCGATGCGGCGTTCACCACGATTAACAACCTCGACCATGCCGTGAACCCGCCGCTCTGGAAGCAGGTACTCCCGCAGCTCAAGGAAGCGGAGGCTTTGCTCCAGGAAGCCTGGACGCTCGACCCGCGCGATCCTCATGCCCCGTCGCTCATGGTGAGGGTTGAGATGTATGAAGGTGAAGACGGCGGCGGCGACGAAGCGATGGAGCTTTGGTTTCACCGCGCGATGGAAAGCGACCCCGATTCCTACGAAGCCTGCGCCGCCAAGCTGGCTTACCTGTCGCCCGCATGGCACGGCAGCGCCGGGCAGATGCTCGGGTTTGGCCGCGAGTGCCTGGCGACTGAAAACTGGCGGGCGGGCCTGCCGCTCATCCTGGTTCAGGCGCACAATCGGCTGTCCGAAGGCGCGCCCGACAGCAGGCAATATTTTGAGCGGCCGGAGGTATGGACGGACATCCGCGAGGTGTTCGCCGGGGCGGTTTTGAATTTCCCCAACAATCTGAATCTACGTTGTGAGTACGCCAAACATGCCGCCAAGTGCGGCCAATGGGACACGGCCCATCGCCAGTTCGAGATCATCGGAGACAAGCCCGTCCTCGCGGTCTTCGGCAGCCAGACGTCTTACGACTATCTCCGCAAAAAGGCGAAGCGCCTGGTCGCAGAAACACCGGCCACCCGGCCTGCAACAAACTGACGGAATGAAAACTCCCGCACGCCACAACGCCGCACGTGCGCGGGCCGTCAGGGCAGTTTTTCTTTCTCCGAGCCCGAAACGGGCTTTTGGTAATGCAATAGCGCCCACTGAACGGGCGTGAAGCTGGCCTGAAACTGCCTGTGCATTTCTTCGATCGGCTGGTGCTGGCGTTCCCCAATGGCGCGCACTTCGGCCAGCACCAGGCCCGCCGCCTTCTTCCGCTCGCCTTCATCCATCGCCTGCTTGTACGAATCCCACAGCGTCTTCAGGCGGCTGGTGTCGAAGTCAGTTTTTGGAAAGCCGCCCCGGCGAACAACGTCCAGACGTTGCAGCAGCGCTGGGGTGACGCCGATCCGCTGCTGCTCTTCGGGATGGGCGTAGAGGCGCACGTAAATGCCATCGCATTCCGTGGCTTCGGGAGACTGCGCCGGTTGCTCGATACGAATTGATTGCGGGTCATCCATAATATACACCACCGCGCGGCGGCACTGGGCCCGATGCCCCTTGGGAATTGGCTCGATCACGCCGGCATCCGATATCGGATCGGTGGGAGCCGGGGCGTCGAGCGTGCCGCGATTTTGCCGGGGGTGCGCGCCGTCAACGGAAAAGCGATAAAAGCAGCCGTCAGTCCTCGAGAAAGCGCAAAGACCGAGCACGGCGGAAACCTCATAACGCACGCCTTCGGTCACCAGTTCCCCATCTATCCGTAAGCCCGGGCCGATGTCTTCCGCCTCCGATGTTCGCGGGTCGATGCGAAACCAGTGCTTGCCCGGCACGTACAACTGCCCGGCCAGCGGCAAAAAGGGCATCTGCGATGAGTCCAGAAATTGCCACGCGTCCAATACCAGATGCTCGTTCAAAAAGTCCGGCCGCTGTTCTCCCAATGGCAGGCGGCGCACGCTTGTGGCGTTACGATCAGCACTCGACAGAATCGCGCCGTCTCCCAGCCAGCAGATCGACGCCGGCGAGCAAGCGACCGTCTTTTCCCTGTTCCGCAATTGCGGCGGCTGCGCGATCGGCTTGCCGGCGTCGCCCCAGAGGTTGTATGGAGTCGCCACGAGCGTGTCGGCATTGATCCGCATTACCGGCTGACTTGAAGCGCCTGCTCCATCGAACATGACCCAAAGCTCGTGCGGCGGTTTCTCGCCGCTTATCCCGGGCAGCCGCAGAGGCTCGGTGATCCAACGCGGGACGCATACCGGATTGTTCAGCACGGGCGCCGGCCAATCCGCGGGCATCT
>JAQGHP010000536.1 GCA_028288775.1 Phycisphaerales bacterium
GGACGAGTGACAGCCGCAGCCATTGGAAAAGCAGTGCGTTGAGCAGGGCGACCGTCGCGACGACGAGCGTATAGCGGCCGTAGTCCACGGGGTCGAGCAGGCGCGTGAACAGCGGGATCGTCAGGAAAGCGACAACGCCCGGGACGCCGCGGGCGATGAGGTAAATCGCCGCGTGCGACAGAACATGTTTTCCTTCTCGGTGCATTCCTGGGTGCTTACTCCTGGGCCGGCGTCGGCGGTCGTCCCTCCCGGTATACGTCGTCAGTATGCGCCACTTCGGTTAGCGAGGGCGACGATGGTTTTTGCAAGAATGTAGACGTCGAGCCAGGGGGACCAATGGCGGATGTAGAACTGGTCGAGCAGGACGCGGTCGGTGTACCCGATGTCGTTGCGGCCCGACACCTGCCACATTCCGGTAATACCGGGCTTCACGGTGGTGTACAGGCGGAAGATGTCGCCGTAGCGCCAGATCTCGTCTTCGACGATCGGCCGGGGGCCCACCAAGCTCATGTCGCCCAGCAGGACGTTCCAGATCTGCGGCAGTTCGTCGAGGCTGAGGCGGCGGGCGAGTCGGCCGAAGGAGGTGACGCGCGGGTCGTCGCGGAGCTTGTGGTCGCGATGCCATTCGGCGCGGGCGGCGGGGTTTTTGGCCAGGTGCTCGCGCAAAACCGCATCCGCATCCGCACGCATCGTGCGGAACTTCCATGCCTTGAACCGCTTGCCATGACGGCCGATACGCGAGTGGCCGTAAAAGATCGGACCGCGGCTGGTGAACTTCACGGCGGCCGCGATCGCCACCAGCAGCGGGAAGCTCAGGGTAAGGGCGGTCAGCGCGATGCTCAGGTCGATCGCCCGCTTCACTAATTGCAGCGTCGCGAGCATCAGCCCGTTGCGCATTTCGATGCCGCTGAGCTGCCCGCACTTGCGCGAGGTGCTCCAGAGCGTCGGGAGCGTCGAGTGGTCGGAGAGCACGAGAAGGTGGGGCACCATCTCGCTGTACCGGTCAAGGATCTCAGCCAGCCGGGCGTTGGACATGTCGGGCAGCGACACGACCGCGTGCCGGACCGTCCTGGCACGGACTACGGATGCGAGCGTAGCCGGGTCGTTGACCACCGGCAGGATCGAAGTCCGGCAGATCGATTCGGGGTCGGTCAGCAGAACGGGGCAGAGGCCGGAATTGGTATCGCGCAACAACGTGCGGGCTACGCCGTCGGCGGCGCTTCCCGAGCCGATGACCAGCGTCGGGTAACCCCACCACGGGCGGTCGGCGCACAGCCGACGGGCGATCGTCCGAAACATCGGCACCAGCGCGATGGCCGCCGGCAGCGCCACCAGGCACCAGAGCGGGAAAGGCGGGGCGAGCATTCCGCCCGCGGCGGCGGCCAGCACGCCCACGGATGTGGTGTGCGTAAGCTGCCGAAGCTCGATCACCGGATGCACCCAGATGGCGGCATACAAGTCGCTGAACCAGTAGGCGACGACGAGCGGGAGCAGCGCCAGCGGCGCGGCCCATCCGATGGAGTCTGCCGCGGGGCGATACACCGCGTGCAAGATTCCCTTCGCCGCCAGCCCGGCGAATGCGAGGGCGAGCAGGTCCGCGGCAACGATCGGCGCGAGCGTGAGGAAGGACCGCCAGAAAATCGTGGAGAAGGCCACGGAGTCGGGCATGCTGCGCCCGCCCGACTCCAGAAGGAGGTCGTCGGCATCGGCCTGCAGCGCGCCGGCGCCGCCGAAAGTCATTTGGGCGACGGGGTCGCCCGGACGGCTCGCGTCCAGGCGTTGGTCCAGCACTTCCAAATCGAGCGCTGTGTTTCCCCTGAAACTGGTCATTGCCATGGCATCTCTCCCCTTCGCCCCGGCGGCATTGCCCCGGCGTCTCACGCCCGGGCCCGCGCCGGCAATCCGCGCCACGATGCGACAGCCGATGGAATTCCGGCCCGCTACCCCTCGTGTGCTGCGGTTGACGAAGCAAACCAACAAATTGTGCAGTCACCCCATTCGTGGCGCAGGCCTCCGGCCTGCTTGTTCCACACGAGCCTGAGGCCTGCACGGCACTTCAGGTCCGCTGTTCGCGAATAGAATCCGTTCGCTTACCACTCGGGCCCGACGCCTTCGTGCGCCATCGCTTGGGCGGCGGGTTCGGCATTGGCCTTGGTTTCGCCATTGGCGATCAATTTTTCCACGCTCGCGACGCCGCCGCCGTCGGCCGACCAATCCGGCTCGGCGATCGCGAAGCCTTCTTCCGACGGGCGGCGCACCGCCCGCGTGGGGGCGGGCACCGGGTCGATCGAATCGTCCGTCAGACGAGCCGGGGCGTTTGCCATCAGGCGCTTGGCGGACGAGGCGTACTGCCACGATCCGCCGTAGTAGTTGTCCGTCTTGTTCGAAGGCACGTCGTTGGCCACCGCGCCCAGCACGTTGGCGCCGACCTTTTCCAGGCTGTCGATCGCCATGATGCCGTACTTGCGCATGGACTGGTTCATTCGCAGCACGAGCACGGTTGCATCCGCCGAGGCCGCGAGGATGCGGGCATCCGCGACCGCCATGAGCGGGGGCGAGTCGATGATGATGCGGTCGAACGTCTCGACCAGCGCCCGCATCAACTGGCTGAACCGCTTGCCCGCCAGGAGCTCCGAAGGGTTCGACGGGACCGGTCCGCAGGGCAGCAGGTAAAGCCCGGCCACCCGCGTCGGGCGAACGGCGTCGCGTAATTTTTCCTCGCCGGAAACGACGTTGGACAGGCCGATCGCGGCATCCGTTTCGAAGATCAGGTGCTGCACCGGTTCGCGCAGGTCGCAGTCGATGAGCAGCGTGCGGTGCCCGGCTTGCGCGAACGCGATGGCCAGGTTGCTCGCGGTGGTGGACTTGCCGTCGCCGGGCATCGGGGAAGCCATGAGAATGGTCTTCGCCTCACGCGACGCGCCCAGGTGCAGCGCCGTGCGGACCGACCGGTATGACTCGGCGATGGCCGAGCGCGCGTCCAGGTAGAGGATCTGTCCGCGCGCCACCGGCGAGAGTCGGGCGTTGATCCGCGGGACGGTCGCGAGGACCGCGGTACCGAGAAGCGTAAGAATTTCCTCGGGGCTGCGGAGCCGGGCGTCCTGCCATTCGCGGGCCATCGCCAGGCCGATGCCCAGCACCCATCCGACCATGACCGCCGCGGCCAGCGCCATGAGCTTATTGGGCTTCACGGGCCGGGATTCCACGCGGGCCTGCTCGAGGGATTGCACGTCGGATGAGCCGGCGTCGATGTCGTTAACGTTTACCTCGGCAATCCTACCGTCGAGCAGTTCCGCCTGTTTTTGCAGTCGCGTCGATTCCGCTTCGAGGGTCGCGAATTCCGCGGCCTGCGGGCTGATCGCCAGGACCTGCGCCGTCTGCGCCTTGAGCGCTTCGCGGAGCTCGGTTTCCTTGTGCTCCGCCGCGGCCAGTTGCGTCTGCACCGAAATGAGGTGCGCTTGCGCGATCTGGCGTTCTTTTTCCGCGATGCGCGCCTTGAGCAAAGCGATGGCGCTCTGCAAGGCCTGCACCCGCGGGTTGGTCGAGCCCTGGAAGGGCGCGCTGCTGTTCAGCGAGAGGTTGTATTGGGCGAGCTGGGTGCGCAGGTCGTCGAACTCATGGTCTCCGCTGTCCTTGGACTTGAACTGCTGCGCCTCGACGAACGCCGACAGGCTCGCCGGGTTGGCCAGCGCCGCTTGCGTCGAAGAGTACTGCGCCCGCAGCTCAATCGAGGCCAGCTCCGCGGCAGTCAGCGAGGTGGCCAGGGTTTCAGTGCGCTCCAGGGCCGTGTTGGCCTTGTCACTTCCGAAGGAAAGAACGCCGTTGTCCTTCCGATATTTCTGCATCGAGGCTAGGCACGCCTGGCGCTTCTGTTTGAGGTCCTTCGATTCATTCTGGAGCGCCCGGACCATCTCCTTGCCGGACGACTGCTTGAGAAATGATTGCTCGGAAATGAATGCGTTGACGATGCCGTTGGCGATCGCCGCGGCCTCTTCGGGATAGGGCGATTCCATCGCCACCACGATGACGTCCGACCTCTTGGCGACGTCCACGTGCAGGCCGTTGCCGCGGCGCAGCCAGGCGACCGGGTCGCCCGGGACGTTTGCGAAGGTCTGGAGCTTTTGGTACTGGACGGATTCCAACGCCCGCGAGAGGACGGGCACCGATTGAAGGATGTCGGCTTCGGTTTGGATGTAGCTCTCAGACTGACCACCGCCGCCGCCCTGGTGATCGCTCAGGGCCTTGGGGCTGTCCTGCCGGACGATGACCTTCGCGGTGGCGCTGTAGATGCGCGTCGCGAAGAGCAGATAGACGCCCGCGATCGCGACGCAGGCGAGGATCGTGAGCCCCAGCGTCCAGCGCCGCCGCCACAGCACTTCCAGCAGCGAAGCGGAAGCGGTGGGGGCGTCCATCGGGGCGCTCGAATGCCCGTGACCATTGCCATCATGGCGCAGCAGATTATACATTGTGGCTGACCGTTCCTTACGGCGAAAACCTGGCGGCAGATTCCCCTGCAGCAATAAGTGCGCTGGCCACCCCGTGGGCAGCCAACTGCCGCGATGTGAGCGGCATTTTTTCCCGTTCCTTACCTGCTTCCAGTGCGACTCGGCTTACACCCCAAGGTCTCTAACGGTGGCCGGAACAACCCGCGCACTGCAACATGTAGTTCAATTCACGCGAGACCCACAAAAGGTCGCCCGCGAGTTCCCTTCTTCAAATGGAGTCAAATCGACGGTGAGAGGCGAGAACCCACTTATTATCGGACCGAAGATTAAGCCCGTAAAAAGGCTTTTGCAAGTGGAATCTTTCGTACCCTTTCCCATCCTTTGCTCCGTACTCCCCGTACATCGGTTCATTATGCCGCGCGCTTCGGCTCGGTCAAGAAGATGAAATGGAAGCATAGACCTTCTAATATGCGAAGACTGGTAATTTGCGGGACTTGGAGAGACTCGTTGCGAGGCCATCGCATTCCCAAACCCCTATTAGCGGACTCTTAATCCGCAACACCACACCCCGCCTGTTCATTAAATCCATAAATTTTGATTCATATAATTCAGCCGCGATAGTCTGCCCCACTTCACGCGCCGCCGGTGCGAAGGCTTCGCAGTAAAGCGTCCGATTATGCTTGCCATTCCGATTGCCAAATCTGTATGGTGTGTCCCGACACTTCCGCGCCGCTCGTCCGTACGGGGCCCGCGCTAATTCGGCGTGTACCGGCTTGACGTGCGAATCATCGTGTATAGTCATCGACATGGGGAATCGCGTACGAATCGTCCACATCATCAATAGCTTCGAGTTCGGCGGTGCCGAAGCGATGCTGTGCAATCTCCTTCTCCGCACCGATTTCGACCGGTTCGACCCGTCCGTCGTCGCGCTCATCGACGACATGACCGTCGCCGGCCCGATAAAAAACGCCGGCATCCCGATCGTCACCATGGGCATGAAGCCCGGCCTCCCCGATCCGCGCTGCCTGGTCCGCCTCGGCCTGTATCTGCGCCGGATTCGGCCCGCGGTCGTGCAGACCTGGATGGACCACTCCAATCTTATGGGCGGCCTCGCCGCCCGCCTCGCGACGCGGGCGCGCGTGGTATGGGGCATACATCACTCGAACCATTTGCCGGGTCTGACCAAGCGATCGACCCTCATGACCGTCGGCGCCTGCGCCCGCCTGTCGCACCGGGTGCCGTCGCGCATCGTTTACTGCTCGGAACACGCCAGCAAGCTG
This sequence comes from Phycisphaerales bacterium, assembly GCA_028288775.1. Taxonomy (GTDB): domain Bacteria; phylum Planctomycetota; class Phycisphaerae; order Tepidisphaerales; family Tepidisphaeraceae; genus RYN-428. The sequence continues at coordinate 5,726 of JAQGHP010000536.1, forward strand.
TACACCCAGCGCGGCTTTGACGCGGATCGCCTGACCGTTATCCCCAACGGTTTCGACACCCGGGCCTTCCGCCCCGACCCCGCCGCCCGGGCCGATCTGCGCCGCGAGCTCGGGCAGGGCGCGGATGCGCTGCTTATCGGGCTGGTCGCGCGGTTTGATCCGTTCAAGGACCATGGGACGTTTCTAAAGGCCGCCGCAATCGTCAAGGAAAAATTCCCCGCCGCCCGGTTCGTCCTCTGCGGCGGAAAAGTCGATCAGACCAATGCCGCGCTCACGGCGCAGATCGAATCGCTGGGCCTCCAGGGCAATTGCCATCTCCTGGGGCCGCGCAAGGACGTGGCGCGCATTCATGCGGCCCTTGACGTGTGCGTGTCGTCCTCGGTCAGCGAGGCGTTCCCGCTGGTGGTGGGCGAAGCGATGTCCAGCGGCGTGCCCTGCGCGGTGACGGACGTGGGCGACTCGGCATTAATCGTCGGGCCCACGGGGCGCGTCGTTCCGCCCAGCGATCCAGCGGCCCTCGCCACCGCGACTGCGGAACTGATCGCAATGGGGCCGGAAGCGCGGTCGCAACTGGGCCGGGAAGCGCGTCGCCGCGTGTGTGATCTTTTCGACCTGGGCGCGGTGACGCGGCGCTATGAAGCGCTCTACACCCAACTTGCCAGCGATCAGCGTGAACCGGTTTCGGCCGGCCACTCTGTAACGAATATGGAACGAGGGGTCGTACCGCTTTCGTAAGGGGACTTCCGGCACGATTGGGCTTTCGGGGACGCAACTATGCATCGTCAGGCAGCCACAGTTTCTGAACTCACGCCCGCCCCGCGCGCCGAGCTTTCGACAGGCGTAGCGACTTTGGAGGCAGCACCTGCCGAGGGTCTTCGACCCGGCCGTGCAAAAGGCCTGCGCATCCTGATGATCGTCGAATCCGCGGGCGGCGGGACGGGGCGTCATGTCCTCGACCTCTCCGAAGGCCTCGCCCAACGCGGCTGTGAGGTCCACCTCATCTACTCCACCGGCCGCATCGATCGCATGTTCACCGACCGTCTGGCCGAATTGCACGGCATCCGCCGCACGGCCCTCGCCATGCGAACCAGCCCCCACCCCGGCGACCTTGGCGTCGTCCGCGCCGTCCGCCGCTACGCCCGCGCCAACGGCCCGTTCGACGTGATTCACGGCCACAGCTCCAAGGGCGGCGCGATCGCCCGCCTCGCGGCGTTCGGCACCGGCGCCTCGGCCGTCTACACGCTGCACGGCCTGATTATGATGGACCCGCTTCTGCCTCGCTGGAAGTGGCTCCTATATTGGTCGATAGAGCTTGGGCTAAGCCTGCGGACCGGCCGCATCATCGCGGTGTCGCCCGAGGAATCGCGGGCCGCCGTGCGGCTCGGGCTCGGGCGCTCGCGCATGGTGACCGTGCCTAACGGCGTCGGCCCGGCCGAACTGGCCCCGCGCTCGCAGGCCCGCCGCCTGCTGAATGTATCGGACGACGCGATCGTGATAGGATTCGTCGGCCGTCTGGTCGAGCAGAAGGCCCCGGAAGTATTGATCCGAGCCTTCGCGGCCACGTCGCGCATTACGCCCGCGGCGCGGCTCGCGCTCGTGGGCGCCGGGCCGCTGGAAGCGCCGCTCCGCGAACTCGCGGGGCAATTGGGCGTAGCCGATAAAGTCATCTGGCTGGGCGAGCGCGATGCCCGCGGGGTTCTCGCGGCGTTCGATATTTTCGCACTCTCCAGCCGCAAGGAAGGCTTGCCGTACGTCGTGCTCGAGGCGATGGCCGCGGGGCTCCCGGTGGTCGCGACGTCTTCCGCCGGTGTCGAAATCCTGATCGACCCGGGCATCAGCGGGACGGTTGTTGGGCCCGATGACGTCGAAGCCTTCGCCGCCGCCCTGATCGACCTGACCGGCAACCCCCGGCGGCTGGCGGAATTTGGCCAGGCTTCCTACGAGCGGTCATTGCAGTTCACCGTGGACGCCATGGCCGACCGCACGCTCGACGCGTACCTCTCAACCGTGGGGGAGGCACACGCGTCATGACAATGGCACTCGACTACATGGACACGCAGACGACCATGCACGATCGGCCGACAGTTCGACCCCAGGCCGGCTCTCAACCGCCGGTCATCATCCTCGGCGGGCGCGCCAACGCGCTGTCCGTCGCGCGGAGCCTCGGCCGTCAGGGCGCAACCGTCTACGCGCTTAACGAGCCCAACGCGTTCGTCGGCAGCTCGCGCTACTGCACACAGCTCGACGTGCCCGTTCCCCGCAAGGGCGATGAAGCGGCCGCGTGGGCGGACTTCCTTCTGGGCCCGCAATCGTCCCACCTCCGCGGCGCGATCCTGCTGGCCTGCAGCGACGAGGGCATCCAGGTCATCGCCGAAAACCGCGAGGCCCTCGCCGAGCGCTATGCCCTCGACGAATCCAATCCCGACGCCCAGCGCATGATGCTCAACAAGCTCGCCACCTATCAGGCGGCTGTCGAGGCGGGCGTCCCCACGCCCCGGTTCTGGCTGGCCGATTCCACCGAAGAACTCGCCGGCGTCCGCAACGCGCTGGTCTATCCGCTCATCGTCAAGCCGCGCTACTCGCACGTATTCGAGGGCCGCACGGGCACGAAATTCATCATCGCGCAGAACTTCGGCGAGGTCGCCACGGCCTTCGACGAAGTCCTCGCCACCGGCACCGGCTGCATGCTCGTTGAAATGATCCCCGGCCCCGACGATCTGCTGTGCAGCTACTTCACCTACCTCGACGAAGAGAGCCGCCCGCTGTTCCATTTCACCAAGCGCGTCATCCGCCGCTACCCCGCGATCATGGGCACCGCCTGCTATCACATCACCCACTGGGACCCGCAGGTCGGCGAATTGGGCAATCGGCTGTTCCATCACGTGAAGCTGCGCGGCCTCGCCAACGTCGAATTCAAGCGCGACCCGCGCGACGGGCAACTCAAGCTCATCGAATGCAACGCCCGCTTCACCGCCTCCGACGGACTGGTCGCCCGCAGCGGCGTGGACCTCGCCGCGTTCGTCTATAACCGCCTCACCGGCCGCCCCCAACCCGCAATCAACGGCTACAAACGCGGCCTGAGGATGTGGGATCCCATCCGCGATTTCGAGGCCTTTCTCGCATTGCGCAAGACGGGCCAAATCACGTTTGCCAAATGGCTGGCCAGCATCATGCACTGGCACACCTTCGCCTACTTCAGCTTCTCCGACCCCATGCCCGCTCTCGCCCGGCTCCTGCTGCCGCTGCGAAAGAAGCTGGGCCTCGCCGGAAGGCGGGGGGCGCGATGATCGGCGCGATCCAGCACATGATCCGCGGCACAGACTCCGCCGTTGCACGGCTCTACTTATCCTTCTTCAAGGAACGCAACGCCCTGCTGCCGTTTCTCTTTCACTCGCTCTTCCGCGACGAGCGCGAGATCGCCGCCAATGTGGTTGACCCGCTGCAGCGCACCACCCTCGCCCAGTTCCGCCAGTTCATCGAATACTATCTCGAGCACGGCTACCGCTTCGTCAGCCCCGCCGACCTGCTCGCCGGCCTCGAGCTCGGCGGCAAGTACGCCCTCATCACCTTCGACGACGGCTACTTCAACAACATGCTCGCCGTCCCCATCCTCAAGGAATTCGACGTCCCCGCCGTCTTCTTCATCGCCACCGACAATATTCTACAAAACAAGTGTTATTGGTGGGACGTCCTCTACCGCGAGCGTATCGCCCAGGGCGCTTCGCACGCCCAGATCTACCGCGAAGCCGTCTCCCTCAAATCCCTGAAGACCGCGCAAATCGAGGAGCAGCTTTCCGCCCGCTTCGGCCCAAATGCCTTCAAGCCGCACGGCGACATCGACCGCCCCTTCACGCCGACCGAGCTAAAGGAATTCGCCTCCAGCCCTCACGTGCATCTGGGCAATCACACCGCCGGCCACGCGATCCTCACCAACTACTCCGACGACGAAATCCGCGCCCAGGTCCGCTCCGCGCAGGACGCCCTGCGGCAGATGACCGGCGTCGAAGCCCTTGCCATCGCCTATCCCAACGGCGGCCACGACGACCGCGTAGTAAGAATTTGCCAGGAGGCCGGCCTGAAGATCGGCTTCACCGTCCGCCCCGAGAAGCGCGACCTCCCCCTGGGCCCCGCCGCCCCCGGCCTGATGCGCCTGGGCCGCTTCACCCCCCACGGCGAATCCCCCATCGTCACCCAGTGCCGCACCTACCGCTCCGACGTCCTGCTCTACGGCCTCTTCCGCGACGGCTACCTCCGCCTCCTCCGCCCCCGCCAATTCGCCCAGTAGGCCCGCCGCCTTCCGCCGTTGCGCGGGCGTGTGGGCCGGGCGGCGGAGGAATTGCATCGGCTCGCCGTCCTCCGGCGGCCACCGCACGGTGCCAGGGGTTGGGCATCAGACTGTATGCCGGCACGCGGGTGGGGGCCCGCTCGAGCGCACGGTCCAAAACCCGCTCGAAGGCCTCGTAGTCGCCAGGTTTCCCGAAGAGATTCGCCCGGGTACAGCACCGGTTGAGCCCGTGATAGACGATCCTCCGGGCGCGACGCGGGCGGCTCGGGCATGCTGCTAATTTGCCGATTCCTGCCGGGACGTCAATCCAAGGATCGCGTCCCCTTTCCCGCTCGCGTCCCCTTTCCCCCTCGCGGGCGATTGAGGGCGGCAGCGCCAACCACCCCGAGGAAAGCGATTGCACAAGAAGGTTCGGGGATGCTTGTCGTGGTAGTGACTAACATCTCGGCGTTAAAGGATGAGGGGTGGCTGGAGATGACGTCAAATGTAAGTGTGAGTTCGACGAGGCCGGCTTGGGGAGTGATCGACCCGAGATTGATCGTCTGGTCATGGAAGTACGTCTGCGCCGAGGAAAGATCTGTGAATGCGTGCGACAGTAAGATATTACCGCCGCCATACATGGAGCCACTGGTAATGTTGAAGCTCAGGCGGTCAAAACCGCCAGAGGTGGCCACGCTGTCCAAAAAATCGACTTCCAGGTTTGCGAGTGTCGGAACCGTCTGATCAAACAAAAAATCGAACGACTCCTCGGAACCGGTCTTGGCGCCTTGTGCGGTGCCTGGGTCATAGCTGCTTCCCAGCTCCATTAATCCGATGACACAGGTCCCTGGGGACGAGAGTTGCGCGGCCGCGTTTGGATGGCCGGTCGGGGCCCGGGAACTGGGCGCCAGGCTGGACGCCACATCGGCGGCGGTAGGTAACCCGGTCACGAGGGAAACGGACTGCGCCCCGGTCAGAAGATTGGTGCCGGGCGCGTGCCCTGCAATCTGTGCCGATGAATACGCATGGGCCTGCGAGACTTGTCCGAAGGATGACTGCGTAAGGGAGGTGGTCGCCTTCGCGCTGAGCGCCTGAAGCACGGCTGCGCCTGCACCGGCGCTGGCATTGGCGGTACTGGTCCGGCCCGAGCTCACCGAATCCGCTGAGGCAATTCCCGGGACCGACCCCCTCCCGCTGAACGCGTTCGCAAGACTTGAGGACGAGCCGGCGCCGTTTGCAGTAGCGGTAGCGAACGCATCGCCGCCTGCCCCGCTTGCTGCGCCACCGCTTCCAGTCCCGCCATTGCCCCCGTTGGCAGTCGACTGGGCGCTGGCCATTCCGCCGACTGTGTTGTTCGTAGCCGTCGCGTTGGACGTCCCGCTTCCGCCGGCGGCGGCCGATCCCGGTCCCGTTTTCGATCCACCGGCGCCGGCGTAAGCGGCCGACGCTATGGTTAGATTGGCAATCGACTTCGAGGAAGACAACGAGCTGCTCGCGTCCCCCGCGGCTCCGGCGTTGCCCGCCGCGGCCTGCCCCCCCGCGCCCCCGACGGCGAATTGGGAAAGCGTAAGGTTTCCGCTGAATGGCACATTTCCATCAACTCCATTGATAAGTGAGAGCGCGGTGCCCGCGCCGCCATTGCCATTGCCCGTGGCGGTGCCGCCTGCTCCGCCGACGATTGTTCCGCTCACCGAAACAGGGCCGGCGGCGATCGAAGACCCAAAGACGGTGCCAAGTGACGCAGAGCCTCCGTGACCTCCGTTCGACCCGGTGCCGGCACCTCCCGCGCCTCCAGTCGCGCGGGCGCTGATGTCGATGCTGGCAGTTCCCGACGCCGCGGAATTGATCCCCGCAATCGCATCGCCGCCTTGAGCGCCGTTGCTGCCAGCCAATCCCGCACCCCCGGCTCCGCCCGTGCTGCTGCTGGTGGCCAACAAAGTGCCGCCGCCGGGGTTCAATGGTGCAAACGTCGCGCTGGCCGGCGCGCCGGCGGCAGCAATTCCGCCGGCGCTGCTTCCACCCGCCCCGCCGACGGCGGACTGATTGAGCGTTAAGTTGCCGGGGGTCGAGCCCGTGGTAAAATTGCCCGCCACGGAAATCGCCGCACCCGGCCCACCATTGGCGAAATTGAGCCCCGCGCCGCCGGTGCCGCCCGTGCTTATCGTGGCGACCGATAGGTAGCTTGCTCCCGTTATCATGCCCGAGGCGTTGGAAGCCGCCTGTCCGCCCGCGCCGCCGAAGTAACCGGTACCGCTACCGGAACCGCCCGTTCCACCCGTCGCATTCGCATTGGTTTGGACGCCATTGACATTGCCTCCTGCCGCGCCGGATGTGAATCCCGTGGACGAGGCCGACCCTCCTGGCGCGCCGTTTCCCATGCCGCCATTTACGGAACCGCCCGCGCCACCTCTGGCAATGTCATTCTCGATCAGGTTAGCGGTCCCTGACGCAGAAGTTGCCTGCGTGTGACTGAGGGCGGATCCGCCGATACCGGGAGGCGAGCTGCTGTCTCCCGTGCCGCCCACTCCTCCGGTGGCCGTTCCATTGGCAACGGCAGTGAAGCCACTGACGGGAGCGGATACCGACGCGTTTGAAATCGCCGCGCCTCCGGCGCCCGCGGGATTGCCGGCGTACCCGGGCCCGCCGTTGCCCCCGTTCGCGTACGTGTTTGCGGTCGAGGAGCCCTTCGTGTTCGAGGCGGTCGCCGAGGCGTTGCCGATCCCACCCGCGGCGCCGGCGCCTCCGCCGTTGCCGCCCGTAGCATGACTGCCGACGGTTAAGCTCGCAACCGACTTGGAAGCCGTTAGATTGCTCGTAGCGTTGCCCGCGATGCCCGGAAGGCCGGATACGCTGTCGCCGCCGTTGCCACCCATCGCCGTTTGGTCGAGAGAAAGGTTTCCGCTCGTGTTTCCATCAACGGCGTTGGTCACGTTCGCATCGGCCCCCACGCCGGCGGTGTTCGCGGAGTTGTTGCGCCCGCCCGAACCGCCGAACGCAGATCCCGAGACATTCACGTCCGCGCCCCCCGTTGAAGTCCCACGGACGGTTCCCAGCGTGGCAGACCCGCCCGAACCCGACGGCATTCCGTCGGCATTGCCGCCATTGCCGCCGCGGGCGGTCGCGGAAACGGTGACCTTTAAATGTCCCGTGATATCCGCGGCGGCAAATGCGGTCGCGCCGGGAGTGGGAGTACCGCCCACGCCGGCAGCGCCGCCGTATCCACCGGTCGCATTGACGACTGCCGAAATCGAGGAAAAAGGGGATGAGTTATTGAACGTAAGTGAAGAACTGGCCGCGCCGGCGTTGCCCGCAGTTCCGAAGTCGGTGTTTCCGCCGAAACCGCCCGTCACGTCTTGTTTGAGATAAAGCGAAGTGTTGCTTGAGGCCGTGACCCAGTTGAAAGCGTTCACACTTGCCCCATTCCCGCCGTTAGCGCCACGAATACCATTCCCCCCGTCCCCGGCACGAAGCAGAACCTCGGCATCAGCGGCGGCGGCGACAGCGGAGGCCGACGCGATGCCGCTCGCACTCGCGCCATCGCCCCCGTGATGGCCGATCCCGGCCCCTTGGCCTCCGATTCCTCCGTAGGCGAAAATCTTTGCGGTGGCGTTGTTTCCATTTCCCGTGAAGGTAGCGGCGCTGGTTGCGGTGGCGTTTGCCGCCGCTATGCCGCCCGTGCCGCCATCGCCGAGTGCGGAGCTCGCGTTATATCCCTGGACCGTCCCTCCGTATCCGCCAAAGACGTTGTCGTTTGCGACCGCCGAGCCGTTGTTTACCGAATTTGCATTTGCGAAAGAATGGCCTGTGGCATCTCCGCCTCGCGACCCGTCGGCGGCTATTCGGGAATACGTCCAGCCGCCATTACCGCCGGTTACCGTGTCGGTACTGAAGGCGTGGGCTCCGGTATTCGAAACTGTGGCGGTAGCGCTTCCAAAGGCATTACCTCCGACGCCAAAAAGACCGGCGTCATAACCGGAACCCCCAAACCCGCCGGTGCCGGTTGATTCGGCGTCGGCATCACCCAGGCCGTTGATCGCGAGCGAAGTCGCATTGGCCAGGCCTCCGGCGGCGTTAAAGCCGCTGGGACCCAAAAGCCCGTTGAGATTGGAATTGTTGCCACCATTGCCACCGAGCCCGCCGGCGCCCCCGGTAGCAAAGCTCTTGGCGGAATTTTGTGAAACTCCGGAATTGGCCGTGTTGATGGAACTATTGATAGTCGCGGTTGCCGTAGCCGTGCCGCCCTGACTGCCGTTGCCGCCAGCCCCCCCGGTCGCACCGATATTCGAGTCACCGCCCGAGCCCCCGGACCCGCCCTGTCCTCCGGTCGCGCGGACCGTGGCCGAAGTTCCACCTGGGGTCGAAGTTTTTGCCGCGGCGGTGGCATTCCCGGCCGCACCCGCGTTTCCGCCGGCTCCTCCCGTGGAGTTCCCGGAAGTCGCCAAGCCCCCATATCCCCCGGCGCCGCCCTTTCCCCCTGTCGCCGTCGCGGTATTGGCATTGTCGGAATTCGGGACAGCGCTCCCCGCATCCGCCGCGGCATCGCCGGCGTCACCGCCATTTCCGCCCGCGGTGGGTGGGTCGCCGTTCGTCCCACCGACACCCGCCGTTCCGTCCGGGCCTTGCTTGGTGTCCGTCGTACCCATTGCGACACTGCCAAGACCAACGGACACCGCAAGCCATAGCACCGATAAATTGCGAAGCTTTCGTCGTCGAGACGGCCCGTTTGTTGACATCGGGGGCACGGTTACGGCACTTCGTTGGTGGGCCAAAGTGCCCGCCGAACAGGGTTGGTTTTGCGCAGACGCGCGCAAACGTGGTGCAGATATCACAATCCCTCCGTGAGACAATGGCTTGGCTTCGCGGGATATTCTTCAGGCGTGCCCCCCGTACAGGCGCCTATAGTTTCTCTCGTTTCGAGCCCACTGTCAATGAAATTCGGACACGCGTTACGCGTACACGGGGGCGAGGGGGCCAAGCGGCAAAATGGCCGCTAGATAATGTTGAACTTCCCCACGCATGACGGGCGCGGGGGGCGGAGGGGGAGGATCGGACGCGAAGACGGCGGGACGCGGGAAATGCGTGTCAGCGGCGCGTTTCCGAGAATATCGGGTTTATAGTTCCGGCAGCCGCCAACCGTCGCGCCGATCGCGGTCGAGCAACGCCGCTTCGGCCTTGTCCCCGCGGAACGCCCAATTGGCCGCGCCCACAACACGCACGTCGCCAAAGACAACAGCAGCGATACCGCGGACAAAAAGGTGAACAAGAAGCTGAAGAGGTGACATCCATCAATTTGCCGCGCCCGAGATGAATGGGGCGGCGTGCCGCTGCAATGCCGGACGGAAGCCCGCCCTTCGCGGCCACCCGTCCGCGGCCGGGACCCGCCCGCCGCGGTGTATTGTGGCGTCGGCCCCTTGCGAAGCATTACTACGAACAACCGGCGAGCGGAAAGCGTGCGGATCGTCGCCCAGGCCGCGTTCCGCCCGCGCAGCGCTCCGCCGTTAGCCGGGTGGAAGGGGGTAAGCCAGGACGCCCGGCGGAGCGCACGGCCGCGGGCGACGGCTATTGCCTTATTTGCCTTCCAGCAGGATATGCCCGGCGAACTCGGGGGCGGGGGTGGTGAGGTGGGATTGGCAGGCGTCTCTGTATATTTTCGATAGCTTGCTCGAACCGAATTCCTCGTCCAGGCGGGTCGCGGCGGCTACGCATTCGTCGAAGCGGGCGGCGAGGAAGTGGTCGACCATTTCCGCCGTCATGGCGGCTAATTGTTTTTGCTCGCTTGTGGCGGAATCGGCCGGGGCCAGGGGTTCGTAGGTCATTACGGCCAGCTTCTTGCCCATCACGCGCAGGCGGCCGATGGGGCGGACGAGGAAGCGGTCGCCGATCAGCTCGACCGTGCGGGCCGACAGCAGGATGCGGGTGCCGACGGCCTTGTTGGCCGTCTCCAGGCGGGCGGCGAAGTTGGTGACGTCGCCCAGGCAGGAGTAATCGCAGGCGTCGTCGGTGCCGGTGTCGCCGACGATGACCTCGCCCGTGCTGACTCCGCCGCGGAGTTGCAGTATGGGGTATCCCTCGGCGAGCAGTTCGCGGTTGAATTCACTCATGACGCGGAACATGTCCAGGAGGGTCGAGACCGCGTCCACGGCATGATTGGGGTTCTCGATCGGCGCGCCATAGGAGAACATCAGCCCGTCCCCCATGAACCGGTGGACCAGCCCGCGATGGCGGCGGATGCACGGGACCATGCGGCCCGTGTACCGGCCCAGCACGCGCACGGCCCGCTCGCGGAATTCCTCGGTGAACGAGGTGAAGCCCACGAGGTCGGTAAAGCAGACCGTCATCTCGCGCACCTGCCCCTCGAGCCGCGCGAGCTCGGGGTGCTCGTAGACGTAGTTCACCAGGATCGGATCGATGTAGCTCTGAAACCGCCGACGGATGCGCCGGTGCTCGGATGCCTCGGCGATGAATCGCGCCACCGTGATGCTCGACCAGACCAGGCCGATCGCGACGAGGGGCGCTGCCAGCGAAACGATCCGATTGCCCCAATCGAAGAGCAGGATTGCATTCACGGCCGTGTAGAGGAAACCCAGCAGCAGGGTCCAGACCAGTGCGCGGGCAGGGGAGAGGCGGCCGAGCAGGGCGGTCGTCAAGCCGCCCATAAGGAGTACGGCCCCGGCGTTTATCCACGGGGGAACGCGCC